>DATBML010000430.1:0-4273 GCA_036554885.1 Desulfuromonadales bacterium | reverse complement strand
CTGGGCGGCAAAGTGGGCCTTTACCTTTTCCATGGCGTCGCGGTAGGTGTCGATGTGGAAGAAGCTCTCGTCGCTGAGCCTCACCAGGCGGCCGGTGCTGAAGAGGTAGGCGAGAAGCGGTTCGGTGCGTACGGGGTCGAGCCCCAGTCGCTCGAGCATCTCCTGCTTGTTCTTCGCCTGCGCACCCTCCTCGCGGTAGGCCGCCTCGATCCGATCCACCATCTGCTGCTCGGCGGCAGAGAGGGTGGGGGCGAAGCCGGGGCGGGCGAGCAGCTCCCCCTGCTGCGCCAGATCCCCTTCGGCCAGAGTGGCGGCCAGCAGCTGATCGAAGGCTTTCGGCGCCAGCGCCGGCGGCAGGATGCCCTTCAGCGTCGCATGGGGGATACCGGGGAGCAGCGGGCTCGCGGCGTGAAAGCGGTCGGTCTCTTCGGTCAGCCGGAGGCGCCAGGCGCGCACCGTCTCGGCAGTCGCCCACTGGTCGCCGAGGCGGATCACCTTCCCTTCGGCTTCCAGCTTTTCCAGATGGCCGGCGATCCGCTCCTGCCCCATGCCGGAGATGAGCTCGAGTTCCTTCAGCCGGGCGCACCCCTGATCGAGGAGCTTCTGCAGCAGGAACGACTTTTCACCCGATTCGAGCTCGGCGAGCGCCTGCATGACCTCGGCGCGGAAGCGTCGGTGCTTGACTGGATTGGGATCAATGATGACGCCGCCGCCGATGGTGGTCATCGGCGAGTAGGAACGGACGATGAAGCGGTCCTGGCGGTGGGCGACCAACGGCCGGTCGAGGTGGATCTGGACGATGGCGCTCTCGCCCGGCTCCAAGGTATCGCGGTCGAGCAGCGCCACTACGCCGACCACCCTGGCGGTGCCGAGGTAGAGGTGGACCGGATCGCGGAATTTGAGTGGCCGGGACGCCTCCGGCAGCAGGGTAAGGCGGGCGTCGAGCCGCTCGGTCTGCTCGAAGATCCCCGGCGTGCCGACCACGGCGCCGCGCTGCAGACGCTGCCGGTCGAGGCCGACCAGGTTGAGGGCGACCCGCTGACCGGCAGCCGCCGCCTCCACCTTTTTGCCGTGCACCTGCACCTCGCGCACCCGCACCCGCTCGCCGGGGGGGAGGACCTCCACCGTGTCGCCGACCTTGACCTTGCCGGAGAGGAGGGTGCCAGTCACCACCGTACCGAAACCGGCCACGCTGAAGTGGCGGTCGATGGGGAGGCGCAGCGGCCCGTCGGCGTCCTTCGGAATGCTGTGCTTCAGCACCTCGCGGATGGCCTGCACCAGTTCGGGGATGCCTGTACCGTCGAGCGCGGAGACCCGGCAGAAGGGGGCGTCCCCGAGGAAAGTTTCGGTCACCTCC
Source organism: Desulfuromonadales bacterium (assembly GCA_036554885.1). Taxonomy (GTDB): domain Bacteria; phylum Desulfobacterota; class Desulfuromonadia; order Desulfuromonadales; family DASPGW01; genus DASPGW01. The sequence continues at coordinate 2,916 of DATBML010000430.1, read as the reverse complement.
TCGCGGATTTCCTCCTCGACGAGGTCGATCCAGTCTTCATCGGCCAGATCGCACTTGGTGAGGACGACGATGCCGCGCGGAACCTCGAGCAATTGCAGAATCTGCAGGTGTTCTCGGGTCTGTGGCATCACCCCCTCCATAACGTCGACCACCAGCAGCACCAGGTCGATGCCGCCGACGCCGGCGAGCATGTTGTGGATGAAGCGCTCGTGGCCGGGGACGTCGACCACCCCGGCGATTTCCCCGCCGGGCAGGCGGAAGGGGGCGAAGCCGAGCTCAATGGAGATGCCGCGCTCCTTCTCCTCCTTGAGCCGGTCGGTCTCCTGGCCGGTCAGGGCCTTGATCAGGGCGGTCTTGCCGTGGTCGACGTGGCCGGCGGTGCCGATGATGAAGTGGCGGGGAGTCGTGGTCATGTCGGGACAGGGTGGGGGCAATTCATGGATTGCCCCTACGGATGGCGTCGGTCACGGCGCCCAGGATATCCTTCTCCTCGCTGCGAGCGACGGTGCGGGGATTGAGCAGCAGCCGCCCCTCCTGGATGCGCCCCACCACCGGCGGCCGGCCGTGGCGCAGGCGGGCGGCCAGGGCGTCGACGGAGAGGTTCTGCGGCGCGACCGCCACGGCGAAGCCGGGCAGTTCGGTCAGCGGCAGCGCCCCGCCGCCGACGGTGGAGGTTTCGGCAACCACCTCGATGCGAGCCGCCTCGCCAATCGCCTTGGCGAGTTTTTGGGCCATCCGGCGGCTGCGGGTGCGGAGTTCTGTGGCGGGAACGGTCAGCATGCGCAGGACCGGAATCTCGGCCAGCGCCCGCTGCGGGTCGAGGTAGAGGCGCAGCGTCGCCTCCAGCGCCGCCAAGGTCAGCTTGTCGCTGCGCAGGGCGCGGGCCATCGGGTGCCTGCGGATCTTCTCCACCGCCTCCTTCCGACCGACGATCAGCCCCGCCTGGGGACCGCCGAGGAGCTTGTCGCCGCTGAAGGTGACGACGTCGATACCGGCCGCCACCGCTTCGGCGACGGTCGGCTCGCGGGGCAGGCCGAAGGGAGAGAGGTCGAGGAGCATGCCGCTGCCCAGATCCTCCATCACCGGCAGGCCGTGCGCGCGGCCGAGCCCGACCAGCTCGGCGGCGCTGACGGCGGCGGTGAAGCCGACGATGCGGTAGTTGCTGGTGTGCACCTTAAGCAGCAGCCCGGTCGTTTCGCCGATTGCCTCTCGGTAGTCGCGCAGGTGCGTCTTGTTGGTGGTCCCCACTTCGCGCAGCAGCACGCCGCCGGCTTTCATCACCTCCGGCACGCGGAAGGCGCCGCCGATTTCGATCATCTCGCCGCGCGAGACGATCGCCTCCTTCCCTCTGGCCAGCGCTGTCAAGGCGAGCAGCACCGCGCCGGCGTTGTTGTTGACCACCGTCGCCGCCTCGGCGCCGGTCAGGCGCAGCAGCAGTTCCTCGATGTGGCTGTAGCGATGACCGCGCTCGCCGCTTGCCAGGTCGAACTCGAGGTTGGAATAGCTGCGGGCGACCGCGGTGACCGCCGCGAGGGCAGTCGGGGCAAGGGGCGCCCGGCCGAGGTTGGTGTGCAGCAGGGTACCGGTAGCGTTGATGACCGGGCGCAGGGCCGGCTCGGTCCTGGCGCGGGCGAGGGTGGCGGCGCGGGCAGCAACGGTGGCCGGAGAAAGGTCGGGCGATGCCCCGGCGAGGACCTCCCGGCGCAACTCGGCCACCGTCTGTTGCGCCGCTTCGACCAGCAGACGGTTCGGGATGTCCCCGGCCTGGTCGCGCAGGGCCGGCTCGTTCAGCAGTCGGTCGACGGCGGGGAGTCGGCGCAGGAGGGTGTTCTTTTCGTTCATGGGAAAACCGCCGGTGGAAGGGGAAGGTAGATGCGTCTGGCTCTACCGTAAAGACGTGTTATTTCGATGTTTCTACGATGGTTGATTATTAACAACATACCCTCAAAGATATCCCCCAAACCTCCGGCGCTATCATTGCAGATTGGTTGGTATGCTGTACGCAACTTACTACAATTTGTCCCGACTTTCCAATTTTTTTGCAGAGATGCAAATCCGTTTCAGGAGGACACTCGGTCGATGGTTTCATGGCAGGACTCAGTTACTGCATGTTCTGATAAAACCCATCAACGATTTTGATCCCAGAACCGCCACGTGATCTTGTCTCAATGCTCCAGACATTCTTTATTAAAACCACCCACCAGGTTGATAATCCAATATTGCAGGAATTGCAGGGAGTGGCAATTTAACCGCCCCAAGTCGTCATTGTCTATCCGATTCGACATCTCGGACAGCATCGCCTTTAATGCACATTCTACCATTCGCTACACCGTGACGGCACACACCGCCTTGGCGCTCGACTTTTCGGGGACAACCATCGCCGAACTGACTTTTCCCTGTTACTGCGCGACATCCGGAGGCAAGGAAATCTTGAACAAGTCCAGAACCTTTTCAATGAAAAATCTTGGGGCCTCCTCCTTTAACTTCTCTGCCCTGAAAAAAAGAGTTCTGATCCGTTTTTTTCTGAAATCAGCGACCTGATGTTCGTAGAGAGTCCCCTTATTGACATCCTCTTCAATCAATACTCTCGAAACATAACAAATTCCCTCCCCGCGTCGGACAGCATTGAGCATCAGGTGCAAGTCCTCGGAGATGGTGATGCCCCTGAAATCATTCAAAGTGACACCATATTCCAGAAGGTTCAATCTGAGCATCTTATGACAACTGCACTCCTCCATCCTGAGGACCAAGTGCCTCTCCAGCAACTTGCAAAGAGGCGTTTCTATTTGATTTTCTTGGATTTTTTCGTGACACGCAAAAACCAGCTCGTCATCGGGTAAGACAACTGTGGCAAATCCTTGCAAATTCAATTCATCGATGTGCTCGACGACCCCGATATCGTAGTTGTTACAGAGC
>DATBML010000323.1:0-2859 GCA_036554885.1 Desulfuromonadales bacterium | reverse complement strand
CGGGCACCCCCCCTGTGAAACAGGGGGGGCAGGGGGGGTCACGAACCCTACCTCCGCGTGTACCTCCACCCCGTGCGTCACATCCGGGTCGTCCCCGGCATCCTTCACCACGAAACAGACGGCAGAGGTTCTGTTAAACCGTTGTCCCACCAGCCGGAAGGTCGCAATAACGCCCGCCGGCAGAAGCAGTTCCACCTCCTCGATGCGGCGCTGTTCCTTCAGCATCCGCGCCGCTCCTTTGGCGGCAGCGGCAGCGCAGGCGCCGGTGGTGAAGCCGGTACGGAGAGGTTTGCTCGCCATTTCAGACCCGGGAGATGACATCCTGCACCGACAGCAGGCGGAGGATCTCGCGCCTCGCCTCGCCGACGGTCAGGGGGATGTGATGCAGCTTGACGTGATCGCGGGTCTTGAGAATGTGCATCAGCTCGGCCACCAGGGGGAGGTTGAGCTGAGCCCTTTCCAGAGCCTCGGGGTCGCCGAAAACCTCTTCGGGGGTGCCATAGCGCAGTACCTGCCCCTTTCTCAGGATGGCGATCTTGCTCATGAAGAGCGGAACCAGGTCGACCACATGGGTCGCCATGATCATGGTGATCCCCTGCTTCTTGTTCAGGTCCTCCAGCAGATGCATGAGGGAATGGACCCCGTAGGGGTCGAGGCCGGCGGTCGGTTCGTCGAGGATGATCACCTGCGGCTCCATGGCCAGGATGCCGGCGACGCAGATGCGCTTCTTCTGCCCGTGCGAGAGGGCGTGGATCGACTTGCGGGCGAACTCCTGCATCGCCACCTGGTGCAGCGCCTTGTGCACCCGCTCCTTGACCTCTTCCGGCGGCAGCCCCATGTTGGTCGGCCCGAAGGCGACATCCTCTTCCACCGTCGAGGCGAAGAGCTGATCGTTGGGGTCCTGGAAGACGATGCCGATGCGGCTGAAGACCTCCCGGTCCTCGACCCGCTCGATCGGCTTGCCGTCGAGCAGCACCCGGCCGAGGGTGGGGCGCAGCAGGCCGTTGAGATGCTTGATCAGCGTCGTCTTGCCGCTGCCGTTGGAACCGAGCACGGCCAGGAACTCCCCCCGGGCGATCTCCAGGTCGATACCGTTCAGCGCCGGCGTACCGTCTTCGTAGGTGTAGTGGAGGTTTTCGATCTTGAGCATGGCGAAAAATCGTCAATCGTCATTTGTCATTTGAAGATTCAAGGACTGAACTTTACCAATGACCAGTGACTGATGACCAATGACCCTTTCATCTTAATGCAAACAGAATCAGCAACATGGCCAAACCAATAACCAGCGCCGTCCAGTCGAACCCCCGCATCCGCCCCGGCGTCACTTCGGTGAGCGCGCCACGGTAGCCGCGGCAGCGCATGGCGGCAAAGCTGCGCTCGGCCCGGTCGCAGGTGCGCAGCACCAGCATGCCGCCGAGGATGCCCGAGGAGCGTACGGCCGCCCGGGTGTCGACAAAGCCGAGTCGCGCCTTTTCGGCGTTGCGGATTCGTCCCCCCTCCTCCTGCAGCAGGAAGATGTAGCGGTACATGATCAGCGCCAGCTCGACCAGCACCGGCGGGCAGCGGAAAAAACGGGCCGCCCGCATCAACTCGGGCAGGGGAGTGGTCAGGGAGAAGAAGAGGAGCGCCGCCATGCCGCCGACGATACGCGACGCCAGTTCCAGGCCGCGCATCACCCCACCGGCGTAGACGACCAGCTCCCACTGAAAAACGGGGAGGCGCAGCAGCGGTTCCCCCTCCTGGAACCAGAAGAGCTGGGTGACCAGAGCGACCGTCGCCAGCATGGCCGGCACCGCCATGCGCCGCAGAAAACTGCGGGCCCGCACCCCGGCCGCCAGCACGAGCAGCAGCGAAAGCAGGGCCAGGCCGAGCGGGGTGCGCAAGCCCCCCGCCGTCAGGTTGACAACGAGGGCCACCGTCATCAACAGCAGCTTGACCCGACCGTCGAGGGCGACGAGCAGGCGCCGCTCCTGTCCTTCGGCGTCGATGAAGTGGTGGGCACCCCCCATCACTCCCGCGGGTCCTTTTTCCCGGCGACGAAGACCTTGTGCCAGTAGTAGCCCATGACGAAGCCGCCGATGCCGCCGGCAAGAGCGAAGAGGAAGAGGAGCATGTCCCCCTGGTCGGTGTCGAAAAAAGGTGCCCGCGCCTCGCGCCCCAGCTCTTTGGCGTACTTTTCCACCACCGTCTCGTCGACGCCGGGCCATTTCGGCTTTTGCTCCTCCTCGGCGAAAGAGGCTGTGGCAAGGACGGAAAGCAACAGCGCCATCAGAAGCAAACTCTTTCCACCACGAAGAACACGAAGTTTCACGAAGGAAAAACCCTGAACCATTTTTCCACGACTTTCTTCGTGCTCTTCGTGATAATCGACTCTCCCTGGATTCATGACGCCGCCTCCCCGAAGACTTTCAGCCGGCGAAGGATGTCCGGCCGGTGCTTCTGCACGTAGACGATGATGCCGCCGGTCACCGCCCCTTCCAGCAGGGAGAGGGGGATCTGGGTCGGCATGAACGCCAGGTAGATCTGGCCGAGGACCGACAGGAAGGGTTGGGTGCCGTGCAGGGCCAGGGCCATCTCGAAAGAGGTGCCGAAATAGGTGACCAGGTCTGCCGCCACGCCGGCCAGGAACCCGGACCAGAAGAGGTTCAGTCGAAGCAGGCGGCCAAGGCGGAAAGCGCCGTAACCGGAGAAGGACCCCATCACCCCCATGGAAAAGGTGTTGCCGCCGAGCGTGGTGAGCCCGCCATGGGCCAGAAAGAGGGCCTGCAGCAGCAGGGAAATGAAGGCGACCACCACGCTGGCGAAGGGCCCGAGAAAGATGGCGCTCATCCCCGTGCCGGCGGGATGGGCGGTGCTGCC
>DATBML010000298.1:0-1829 GCA_036554885.1 Desulfuromonadales bacterium | reverse complement strand
CGAGAGGATTTTAGCAGTAGCTCGTCACCTGTCACTTGTCACTCATCACGCCTTTTCCCATGTCACGCCTTTTCCCATTGACTCCCCGTGCCATCAATGGCACAATCGCGCCGTCCCTTCCCCTTCCAATCCGTTGCGCCGCAAGGAGTACCCATGGGTCCGATCACCACGGTCAAGGAACGCTGCCGCAAGTGCTACGCCTGCGTCCGCAACTGTCCGGTCAAGGCGATCAAGGTCAAGCAGGACTGCGCCGAGGTCATTCATGATCGCTGCATCGGCTGCGGCAAGTGCATCAAGGTCTGCTCGCAGCAGGCCAAGGTCATCGCCGACTGCATCGAGGAAACCCGGCGTCTGCTGGCCGGGCGCGAAGTGGTAGTGGCGGTTCTCGGCTGCTCCTTTCCGGCCTTCTTCAACGACGTCCGCGCCGGCCAGCTGGTCGCGGGCATCAAACGTCTCGGCTTCAACGAGGTCCATGAGGGGACGAGCGGCGTCGAGCTGATCCGCGAGCAGTACACCCGCCTCGTCGAGGAGCCGGGCGGCACGCCGATGATCTCCACACATTGTCCGACGATCGTCGACCTGATCGAACGTCACTATCCCCAGCTGCTGCGCAACCTGATGGGCGTCGTCTCGCCGATGGTCGCCATCGGCCGCTTCATCAAGGCCCGCAGCGGCAAGAAGACCCGCGTCGTTTATATCAGCTCGTGCTTCGCCGGCAAATTCGAAATGGAAGCCGAACCGGTCGCCGGGGCGATCGACGTCGTGCTGACCTACAAGGAACTCAGCCAGATGCTGCGCGAGGCAGGGGTCGACCCGACCCGGCTCGCCGACAGTCCCTTCGACGGTCTCGTCCCCGGCCGGGGACGGCTTTTCTCCGTTTCCCGCGGGCCCTTCGAGGCCTTCGGCGTGCAGAGTGATTTTTTCAATCCCGACTTTGTTTCTACCGAAGGCGAGGAAAGCACCCTGGAGATCATCAAGGATCTGTCGGCCGGACGCATTACCCCCCGGCTGGTCGACCTGCGCTTCTGCAACGGCGGCTGCATCGGCGGCCCCGGCAAGAACAACCGCCTGACCACCTTCTCCAAACGCAACCTGATCCTCAAGTACTTCGGCAGCCGCGACATCCCCTACGCCACCACGCCGCATTACAGCGTTGCCGCCCCGCTGCCCGACATGCGCCGCCGGTTCACCAACAAGTACAAGCGCCTCGAGCCGCCGAGCGGCGAGAGCATCCGCAAGATACTGCAGTCTACCAACAAGTTCGTCGAACGCGACGAACTCGACTGCGGTGCCTGCGGCTACGCCACCTGCCGGGAACACGCCGTAGCGGTCTACCAGGGGCTTGCCGAACGGGAGATGTGTCTCCCCTATTCCCTCAAGCGCCTCGAGGAGGACCGGGGGCTGCTGGCCCAGAAGTACGAGCTGGCCCAGCGGGCGCTCGCCCAGGAATACGGCGACGGCGACATCATCGGCAAAGACCCGCGAACCGTCCAGGTTCTCAGCCTGATCCGCCAGGTCGGCCCGACCCCGACCACGGTTCTCATCCGCGGCGAAAGCGGCACCGGCAAGGAACTGACCGCCCGGGCCATCCACCAGCACAGCCATCGTTCGGACAAGCCGCTGGTGGCCGTCAACTGCACCACTCTGACCGACAGCTTGCTCGAGAGCGAACTCTTCGGCCACAAGAAGGGATCCTTCACCGGCGCCGTCGCCGACAAAAAGGGGCTGTTCGAGGCGGCAAACGGCGGCACCATTTTTCTCGACGAAATCGGCGACATCACCCCCAAGCTTCAGGCGGAGCTGCTGCGGGTGCTCGATTCGGGAGAGAT
>DATBML010000250.1:0-3203 GCA_036554885.1 Desulfuromonadales bacterium | reverse complement strand
GATTCGTGCCGCACTCCCAGCCAGCGGCGTACCGGCTCCGACAGCGGAATATCCTTGGCCTCGCGGGAAAAAACGCCCCCACCCGCCGAGATCAGGCTCCGGTCATAGTCGTCCCAGGACGACCGCGGCAATTCGAACAGGCGTTTGCGCTCCCGCCAGGACGCTTCGGGATCCGGATCGGGGTCGAGGAAGATATGGCGATGGTCGAAAGCCGCCAGCAGACGAATCTGCCGGGAGAGAAGCATCCCGTTGCCGAAAACGTCGCCGCTCATGTCACCGATGCCGATTACGGTGAAGGGCTCCTGCTGGATGTCCCGGCCCATTTCCCGGAAATGGCGTTTCACGCACTCCCAGCCACCACGGGCGGTAATGCCCAGGGCCTTGTGATCGTAGCCGCGGGAGCCGCCGCTGGCGAAAGCGTCACCCAGCCAGAAGCCATACTCGGCGCTGATGGCATTGGCCGTATCCGAGAGGTGGGCGGTACCCTTGTCGGCGGCGACAACCAGGTATGGATCCTCTTCGTCGTAGGTCACGACTCCTGGCGGGCGCACCACCAGGTCGCCGACCCGGTTGTCGGTCAGGTCGAGCAGGCCGCGCATCAATGTCTGGTAGGCCGCCCTGGCCAGGGCGGCGCCCTCCTCCCGGCCCTGGTAGGGGGTTTTGACCACGAATCCCCCCTTGGATCCGACCGGGACGATCAGCGCATTCTTGCTCATCTGGGTCTTCATCAGGCTCAGGATCTCGGTGCGAAAATCGTCGGGACGGTCCGACCAGCGAATCCCGCCCCGGGCCACTTTGCCGCCGCGCAGGTGTATCCCCTCCATGCTGGCGGCATGGACGTAAATTTCGAACAGCGGCCGCGGCGCCGGCATATCGATGATGCCGATGGCGCTGATCTTGAACGAGAAGAAATAGTCTTCGCGATCCCGACGCAGGAAAAAATTGGTGCGAACCGTGGAATCGATGAGGTTGAACAGTATCCGCAGGATGCGGTCCTCGTTGATGTCGGCGACCGATTCCAGGCATTCGATCAATTCCTGACGAATCGGCGAGAGCACTTCCTCTTCATGCCGCAGAGGGTCGTGCCAGCGCGGCTCGGGGCAGAAACGGCCCTCGAAATACCGGTAGAGCAGAGAGGCGGCCCCGGGGTTGTTGATCAGGGCGAAGGCCACCCGCTTCTTGTTGAAGGGGGAACCCAGTTGGAAATAATAGTTGCGGTAGCCCCGGAAGACATCGATCTCCTTCCAGGAGAGTCCCGTCAGCACCAGCAGACGGTTGAGGTAGTCGTTTTCCGCCTCGCCGCTACGCAGGCGGCCCAAAGCCTCGAGCAGATGCTGACGCAGGCTGGTGAGCTTGCCGGTGCCGGCGACCGGCCGGATGGCGAAGCTCTTGATAAACATCGGCTGCTCGCCGGCCCGGACGGCGAAATCGACCTCGTCGATGACGTTGAGGTTGAGATTTTCGAGCAGCGGCATGAGCTCATTCAGGTAGCTTTCCCGTGAGCTGTAGAACTGGAGTCGGTAGTAGGGCTCCTGCCTGCCGAACGGCCCCCACAGGTCGAACAGCTCGTCGCCCGCCTCGAAACCTTTCTCCAGGCTGCCGATATCACGTACGGCGAAACGGGGATGGATCAGCGAGCGATAATCACGGGAGAAACTGCCGACATACTTACGCCAGAGGGCAAGACCGTCTCCCTCTCCGAAGGCGCGACCGAGCAAAAGTCGGAGCGTAAGCGACCAGGGCCGGGCAATCCGGGTGAGACCGCGCTCCAACCGCTCGATGTCAGGATGCCCGAACTCTCCCGACGGTCGAACGGCGACGTGCAGGCTGAGATATTCGGCAGAGACATGAATGATCCGCGAGGAGACGGTCGGACTCATGAAATAGCGGCTCAGATAACGTTCCACCCGCGGCTGGTTCTCATCGGCATAGAAGACTTTCGGCATGATTACCAGCAGCGTCATCCCCTGCACCGCCAGACTGCGGACGGCGACAACCTTTACCGCGCCGTGCCGGTAGAGCAGAGTGATGGAGCGGATGGTTTCCCGCAACACCGCCGGCTCCATAAAGAAGAGTTCGACCTTGGGAAAGGCATTGAAGATTTCCACCGTTTTCCGGTAGTCGTGGCAGCCCTTTGGAATGGCCAGCGCATCGAGGGCGGCTTCGATCCGGCGCCGCAGTGACGGCACGCCGGACGTCAGTTCGTTGCTGCTCTGCTCCGAAAAAAGACCGAGAAAACCGTGCTCCAGCCAGGCTCCCTCGCCGGCCGGCTCCCGGAACCCGAGGTAGACCAGGGATTCGGCGCGGAGCACGGGACTGGCGCAGTCGATCGCTTCCACCACCACATCGTTCTGCCGCAACAGACGCTCCCGCCAGGCAGGTTCGAGAGCTCCGATGGTACATCGACCATGCAAATCCGGCTCGCCCGGGAGGAGCTCCAGCCCGAGACGGGAGCCTTCTACCTCGCAGGCAGTGACCTGGTCGGCGGCCTGTTCCAGCTCCAGACAACGATAGGCAAACGGCAGGAAATTTCCGCTGCGCAACCAGTGAAAGAACTCACGGCTGGTTCCCTCGGGGGCAGCGTGCTCCCGCTCTTTCAGCCTCCGGTCAAGAGCCGGCTGGTCGCGATGAACCTGCAGCACGGCCGCCAGGGTACCAGCCACCCGCTGCTCCAGCGCAGCAGGCTCATCGGGGATTTTTTCCAGCTCGATGACGATCAGCGATTCCCGGGAACCCTCTTCTTCAAGGCGGCCCAATCGGACAATCTCGCCGCGCTGACGCCGGACCGAGAGAATGGGGTGAGCCACCACCTGGAAGTGGAGCCCCAGGGAGGCGAGAAGCGACTGGAGGGAATCGAACAGGAAGGGAGCGTCCGGAGTATTGGTCAGCAGAAGGGCACGCCCCTTGGGACCGAAGGGGAGGAGACGGACAGCCGATGAGCCGCGGCGCGTCTCCAGCAAGTCGAGCAATGCCCGCAGCCACTCGGCCAATTGCGCCGGTGACGGAGAGACGAGCCGGGAATATGGAGCATGGGCTGCCAGCAGGGCAGCCAGGGCCTTGTAGAGACCGAGCCTCGCCTCGTCTTCAGCGCCAAAGCACTGCAGCATTGCCTCGATCTTCTGCGCGAGTTCACCGGCGATGGTGCCGTCCCCAGGTTCGTCGACGTCTGTGTTCATCGATCCGGATGTCTCCGACAGGCAGGA
>DATBML010000247.1:0-5044 GCA_036554885.1 Desulfuromonadales bacterium | reverse complement strand
GTGGAGGGGATGTCAACGGAAAGGGCGGTCAGGGGCGGTCTCTGGTCCCGGGTCCAAAGTCCAAAGTCACACGTACGCCGCACCCTCCTCCTCCACCTTGAACCCGATCCCCTTCCGCCCCTTCTCCTCCGGCTTCATCATTTGCCGAATGGCGTCGAACACCACCCGAAACTGGGCGTCGTACTTCTCCTCCAGGTCGTCGAGCCGCCGGGCTAGCTCGGCGTTGGAGGCGATCATCTCCCGCAGCCTGACGAACGTCCTCATTATCCGGATATTGACCTCGATCGCCCGGTCGCTCCCCAGCACACTGGAGAGCATGGCCACACCCTGCTCGGTAAAGGCAAAGACGTTCGGCGCATGCTTGAATCCGGAACTTGTCACAAATTGTGATAAGTCCCGGATCTCGTCGCGGGATAGCGCGATCATGAAATCGTCGGGAAACCGCTTGATATTCCTTCGAACCGCCTGATTGAGCACCCTCGTTTCCACTCCGTAAAGCTCCGCCAGATCGCGATCCAGCATTACCTTCTGCCCGCGAACCAGATAAATCGACTTCTCGATCCGTTCCATCGGAATCAGCATGCTCCCCCTCCATCTATGTGGTTTTTCCCAACAAAAAAACCGCCCGCGCCTCACCGGCACCGAGCGGCCTCATTGATTTTATCTGTTCTCCTCCCGAACCATCCCCATACCTCAGATCGCAAAAAGACCGACCTGAAAATACCCTCATCTTCCCTGCCCTGTCAAACTGAAACCGGCCCAGCCGGAACCAAGGCTGAATTCCGGTGCCACCTCACTCAACTCTCCACCGCCCAATGCGTCTCCCGCCCGGGCTTTAAGGTCGCAAATTGTGACCTTAAAGAACTCCAGCCCGCAAACTCCTCTTCGCTGAGGTGGGGCATGAAATGGCTCGCGGGCTGTGCAGAACGCTGGAGAGCATGGCGACGCCCTGCTCGGAGAAAGCAAAGGGAGGGGTGCGCCGACCGCCCCAGTCACTTGAGGTCGCAAATTGCGACTTCAAGTCTTTAAACTCCTGATTTGTCAGCTGAAACATGAAGTCTGACGGAAACCGGCTGATGTTCCGGCGGACCTGTTCATTCAGGCGCTTGACCTCCACGCCGTAAGGCTCGGCCAGGTCCTCATCGAGAATCACCTTGTCGCCACGAATCAGTCGAATGGATCGCTCGATGCGTAGCAGGTCGATCTGCATTTCCTCCATACCCCTCCTCCTTTTCGGTTATAACAATCAGCGAACTTGAGGTCACAAATTGTGACCGGATAGGCTTATTTCACGCGAAGCCGCGAAGGCGCGAAGTCCAAGAACTCCACGACTCCCTTTATGCCGATCTTGAGCAAGCCAATCGGAAGATTTTGTGATGGGATTACCTTCGCGATCTTCGCGGCTTCGCGTGAGCAGATTACCCCTGACTTTGATGCAAACGAAGACGCGAAGCCGCGAAGTCCTGATGACTGTTCACGATCCTCTTTATGCCGTCCTTGAATGTAGGAGCGCCAAAATTCATGAGCAGGCCGAGCGGCAGATTCAGCAGCCGAAGATAGGTCAGAACCTGCTTTCCATGCACTGCGGCAATGTTTTCCACGGATTTAAGCTCCACCAGGACAAGCCCTTCGACCAGCAAATCAGCCCGAAACCCTTCGTCGAACTGCAAGCCGCAGAACTCGATGGGAACAGATTTCTGGCGTTCTACGCGCAGCCCTCTCTGTTCCAGCATCTTGGCCAGAACAACTTCATACACGGATTCCAGCAGCCCAGGTCCAAGTTGGCGATGAAGCAAGTACCCGCAATCCACAATCACGGCCGAAAGCTCTTCGACATTCTGCATATGGCCCCTCCTTCGCGTTCTTCGCGGCTTCGCGTGAAACCGAATTGAAAAACCGCCCCCGCCTCAGCAGCACCGATATCACAATTTGTAGGGCTTTCTCACGCGAAGCCGCGAAGGCGCGAAGTCCAAGAGACACCATAATCCTCATTATGCTGAAAGATGAATCGTCAAAATTCATGAGCAATCCGACTGGATTCAACAAACAAAGGCTTATCTTCGAGTTCTTCGCGGCTTCGCGTGAAACCGAATTGAAAAACCGCCCCCGCCTTACAGGCAGCGAGCGGTTTCATGATCCTCCCTGCTCAGAACCCCAGCCCCTCTCCGCTCGGGCGCACCACCTCCACCCCTTTGGGCGGGGTGAAGTTGAAGAAGCTGTCGGGCATCTTGCGATTGACCCGGACGCCGCTGAATTCGATGCGGGTGCTGTTTTCGCTCGGGTCGTAGACCGTGGTGGCGAGGATGGGGAACTTGCTCCCAGGCTTGCCGCGGCGGGTCAGCTCGGCGACGGCGTCCCGGGAAACCACCACCAGCAGCTTCTGGAGAATGGCCGAGGGCTGCCGGGGGCGCAGCTCCAGAACGGGATTGCCTTCCCCGTCCCGGTCCGGGTCGGCCCAGCCGATCTGGAAGTCGCGCGAGAGATTGCCGAGGCCGGTCAGAAAGGCGAGCGGGTCGTCGCCGCGGGGCTGGGAGGAGGTATCGATGTCGGACTGGATGACCTGATGGTTCTCCGGCACGTAGACCCACATGGTCTTGCCGTTGGAGATGATCTCCTGCCGCGTCGGCTCGTCGTATTCCCAGCGGAAAAGAGGCGGGACGGCCTTTTCGGAACGGCTGCGGCTGAATTTGACGGCCACCCGGCCGCGCCCCTTCTGGACGCGGTCGAGGGAGGCGACGCGCGACTCCTGGAAGAAATCGGCCTGGAAGTCGGCGATGGCCGACGGTGCCGCAGAATTCGCCTTGAACGGCTCATCGAGGGCCTTGATGACGTCGTTCAAACTGGCGTCCGCCGCCGCGGAAGCCGTTTGCGGTACGGGAAGAAACGCCAGCAGGACAAGCACCAGCAACATGATCCTATTCATTCTTGTCTCCATGCTCAGGGTCGATTTTCAGCCGGCGAGTATTGTATCACCGCCGTGTACCGAACGCACCAGCACCTGGCCGGTCGCCAGGTCGAATTCTACGGTCCGCCCGTGGCTGCCGCCGACATTCTCGGCCAGCACAGGGATTTCCAGGGCCAGCAGGGTTGCCCGGGCCGTCCGCACATTGCGCGCACCGATGCTGTCATCGGACGGCGCGTAGAGCGGCTCGAACATGTTGGCGCCGCCGACGAGCCGCGCCGTCAGACTACCCCGCACGGCCCCCAGGCTGATCAGTTCGTCGACCATGAGACGGATGGCGGCATCGACGAATTTGGCCGGGCGGACCTCCTGTACTCCTGACCACGGCGTCGGCAGCAGGGTATGGGCCATGCCGCCGAGACACCTCTGCCGGTCATCGAGGATGACGCCCAGGCAGGAACCGAGACCGTAGGCAATCAGGACGGCGGGTGCCCTGGCCACGCGGAATTCGGAAATACCGACCCGCAGTTTGCCGCTCACGGCGCACCTCCGACCGCATCGAGAATGAAGTCCAGAGTCGCCGGGTCGGGAAGCAGAAAAAAGTGCCCCTTGATACCTTCCGCGCCGGGCGTGATGCCATGGAATTCGGTTTCCACCATCAGGGCCAGGTCCCCGGCCTGACTCAACTCGATCAGCACATAGTCGACCACCGCCCCCGCCATGTCGTAAGCCAGCATCGGCACCGAAGGGATCAGGGTCAGGTGCAGCAGGCTGCCGAGGGCGTTGAGGTAGGCCGAAGCAAGGATGTTGCCCACTTCTTTGAGCGTGGAGACGCCGATTTCGCTGAGGACCGCTCCCGCCTCGTCCTGGCGCAGCAGGCAGGCGAGCAGCCGCTGGGCGCTCTCGCGGGGAAAGACGAGCAGGATGTTGCCGCGCGCGTCGCCGAGGATCCGCAGGGTGACTCCGGCTACCACGCGCTCCGCCCCGCCGATCAACTCGGGGACCTGGGCGATATCGGTCACGGTGACCCGCGGAACCCGCAGGTAAATGGTCTCGCCGATCAGCTGGGAGAGGGCGGTGGCGGCATGCCCCATGCCGATGTTGCTGACTTCCTTGAGGGCATCGAGCTGCACTTCGCTCAAGCGGTTGAATGTCACGATTTTTCTCCTCTCGGCCGGGCTGCCGGCGCGCCGGGCTGCTGCTCAAGCAGCGACTGGGGATCGATGATGAAAATCACGCTCCCGTCCCCCAGAACTGTCGCACCATGAACGCCCGGGAGCCGGTCGAGGGGAAACGCCAGGCTCTTGACGAAGACTTCACGCTGGCCGACCAGCCGATCGACCACCAGGCCGACCTTGCGGCGGCGCCCTTCGGCGACGACCACCGGCAGGCTGCCGCGGAAAGACAGCCGGGCGGGCAGCTGAAGCATCTTGCGCAGCGACAGCAGGGGAACCGTCTCCTCCTCGAAGGAGATCACCATCTGCCGCCCGGAGGAGCGAACATCCTCGCGGGCCACATCGAGGGTCCGCAACACCCGGGTTATGGGAATGCCGACGGTATGGCCCGCGCACTCCACCAGCAGAATCTGGATGATCGCCACCGACAGCGGCAATTTGAGCAGAAAGCGGGTCCCCCGGCCCGGCTCCGACTGGATGTCGAGCCCCCCCCCCAGATTTTCCACGGCCGTCTTGACCACGTCCATGCCGACGCCGCGGCCCGAGGTTTCGGTGATCTCGGTTGCCGTGGAGAAGCCGGGACGGCAGACCAGTTGGAGAATGTCCCGATCCTGCATCGCCTTGGCCTGGGCAGGGGTAAGCATCCCCTTTTCCAGGGCCTTGCGCCGGATGGCGGCGGGGTCCATGCCGCGACCGTCATCGGCCACCTCCAGCAGCACCAGATCCTTCTCCCGCCAGGCGTGCACGCTCACGGCGCCGCTCGCCTCGATGCCATGGTCGACGGCGTTGCGCACCAGGTGCACCAGCGGATCGGCCAGCTCTTCGAGAATGGCCCGGTCGAGCTCGACCTCTTCGCCGGTCACCCGCAGATCGACATTTTTACCGCTCTTGCGGCAGAGTTCCCGAACCAGACGAGGGAGCCGGCCGGTGATGCTCTCCAGCGGCATCATCCGCACCTGCAGCACAT
>DATBML010000243.1:0-3458 GCA_036554885.1 Desulfuromonadales bacterium | reverse complement strand
CCGGGACGCCGCTCATGCCGTGACCGACATGGCGGAAGACCTGGGCGAAAAGACTTCCGAACTGGCCAGGCGAGGGGGCGAGGTAGCCGACGACTGGCGCCAGCATCTGCTCGATTCAATCGAACAGGGACAGAAGAGTCTGGACAAGCAGCGCAAGAAGCTGATGCAGATGTGGGGTTGAGGGACCTCCGGCAGGCGGCTCTCCGCCCGCCTGCCGTCCCTTCCATGGCGAGTTTTCCTCTTGTCGGCGGCCGGACGCATCCATTGCGACCGGCCGCTTTCATTTCCCCGCTGCCCTATCGAAGTGGCTCCCGCTTACCAACTTTCCGTACAGATGCGGAAAATCCTACCGGACACAATGTCGCTCCCCTTTTTTCTGCTACTTTTTTGATATCCATCCCATGGATGATTGCGGGAAAGTCCAATCCAGCCAGAGAGGTGCTAAATGGAAGCCGTGCAGCAATGGCTAGCGCAGATCAAGGCGGTCCTTGATATCCCCCTCCTTATGCTTGGTGAGACGCAGTTGACCCTATGGATGCTGCTCTACCTCATCTTCTTCATCGTCCTGCTGTTCTACCTGAGCGGCAAGTTGAAGGATTGGATCGTGCTGCGCCTTCTCGCCCGAAGCCACATCGAGGTTGGCGTGCGGCAGGCGATGGGGACGATCGTCCGCTATTTCGTGATCGCAATCGGCTTCGTCGTCATCCTGCAGACCGCCGGCATCGACCTGTCCGCCCTGAACGTTTTAGCCGGGGCGGTCGGCATCGGCCTCGGTTTCGGCCTGACAAACATCATCAACAACTTCTTCAGCGGCCTGATCATTCTCTTCGAGCGTCCGATCAAGGTCGGCGACAGGATCGAGGTGGGAAATGTCCTCGGCAATGTGTTGGCGATCAACGTGCGCAGCACCACCGTCCTGACCAACGACAGAGTTGCCATCATCGTTCCGAACTCCAAGTTCATTGCCGAGAATGTCATCAACTGGAGCTACAGCGCCCGCATGGCCCGCTTCCGGATCCCGGTGACGGTGGCCTATGGCAGCGACGTGCGGCAGGTGGAGAAGCTCCTGATCGAGGCGGCGCACGAGGTTCCCGAAATCCTCGACGACCCGCCTCCGAGCGTGCGGTTCCTGGAGTTCCAGGACAGTGGTCTCTACTTTGAGCTGCGTGCGTGGAGCGAGAAGCTGCTCGACCGCAAGGGGCAGCTGACAAGCCTCCTCAATTTCGTAATTTACGAAAAGTTCAACGCGCACGGCATCGTCTTCCCCTATCCCCACAGGGACATCAACATCAAAAGCGGCCACATCGAGGTGAAGAACGTGGAGTGAGGAGACGGGCGCGGGAGGTGTTCATGGGGGATGAGAAACCCGGCGAAAAGAATGCCCTTCTGGCCGTCCTCCTTGATTTCGGCGGGGTCCTGGCCGTCGAGGGGTTCCGCGCAGGGCTGAAGGCGATTGCCCGCCGCTGCGGTCTCGACCCGCAGCGGCTCTACGCCGAGGGGACCGAGGCCGTTTACGCCTCCGGATACCTCCTCGGCACGGGAAGCGAGAGGGATTTCTGGAATCTGCTGAGCCGGCGGACCGGCCTGCCGGAATACCGGGAGGATTTCACCGAGGAGATCCTGCGGCACTTCGTGCTGCGCCCGCGCATGCTCTGGGCGGCCAGGTCGCTGCGGCGGATGGGACTCATCACCGCCATCCTGAGCGACCAGACCGACTGGTTAGATCGCCTGGAGGCCCGCGATCGTTTCTTCGGAGAGTTCGACCGGGTCTTCAACAGCTATCATCTGGGCAAGGGGAAGCGCGATTCCTCCCTCTTCGCGGAGGTGGTCACCGAACTGGGCCTCGATCCGGAGCAGGCCCTGTTCGTCGATGATAATCCCGGCCATGTGGAGCGGGCCCGCTCCAGGGGATTGCAGGCTTTCCTCTTCACCGGGGAAAGGGCGGCGCTATCCCGGCTGGAAAAGATCCTCGGCTTTTCCCTCTGAGCCGAATGACGGGGTGCGCACGAGTCACTGGGTGAGCGCAATGGTCGCCCGAAGGGGGAGATGATCGGAGGCGATCCGCGCCTGCGGCGACCGCAGCACCCGCAGCTCGACCAGCGCCGCTGGTGGACGGACCAGGATCCGGTCCAAGGCAAAGAGGGGGAAAGTCGACGGGAAGGTCGGGGGAGCGGGACCCCAGCCGAAATGGCGGTGCAGCCAACGCGCCGGCCGCCCCGGCGGAAACCACTCGTTGAGATCCCCCATGAGAACGACCGGACAGTCTTCCACATCGGGCACAGCCTCCAAAAGACGCCTGACCTGATACCGGTGTTCCGAGGGACGCAGCCCGAGATGCGTCACGATGACCCTGAGCCGTCCCCCCGGCAGCTCGAAATCGACGTCGAGGGCCCCCCTCGGCTCTCTTTCCGGGAAACTCAGGTCGAGACGGCGGATTCCCTGCGGCGCAATGCGGGTGAGCAGGGCGTTGCCGTAATCGCCTTCGGCGCTGTTGAGGGTTGGTCCGCTGATCGCCTCCATCCCCAGTGAGGCCGCCAGGTACCGGAGCTGGGGGGGGGACGGCGCCCGGCAGTTCGGGGAGGTTGCGTACCTCCTGCAAGCCGATGATGTCCGCCTCCTGCTCGCGAAGAATTCCGGCGATGCGCTCCACGTCGAGACGATCGTCACAGCCGACGCCGCCGTGGATGTTGTAGGAAAGGAGCGTCAGCATCCGTTTTTCCCGCCCCGATTCAGTCACCGACGCCCCCTTTGCCCCCTTCCTCGGGCGGTTTCATTCTGGAGAGCCATCGACGCCCCCCCCAGGCCAGCCCGACGACAGCGACCAGGACGGCGCCCAGAAGCAGAAAATTCCCGGCTGCCGGCTCCACCACCGCCTGCTCCAGGCTTCGCTCGAAAACGGTGATGGCCAGAACCCCCGGCGCCATCCCGAGCAGAGTGCCGAGTGAGAAGTCCCGGAAGCGGATATGGCTGGCGCCGGCCACCATATTCACCACCGTGAAGGGGGCGACCGGGAAGAGACGCACGGCGGTCACGGCCACCAGCCCCCGGCGGCCGAGCCAGCGGCTGAGCCGGTTGAGGCGCGCCCCGGCCAGCCGGCGGACCGTCTCCCGCCCCAGGAGGCGGCCGAGCCCGAAAGTCGAAAGGGCGCTCAGCAGAGAGCCCGCCAGGGCGTAGAGGAAGGCTTCGACCGGGGCGAAGGTAAGCGCGGTGACGAGAATCAGCAGGGTGACCGGCATCATCACCAATCCTCCCAGCAGATAGGCCGTCAGGACCAGCAGGAGAGCGTAGCGGTTCTCGCGGAATGTCGCTCCCCATCCCTTCAGGGTCTGCAGATCGAGCCATTCGCTCAGGGGTGTCCAGCGACAGGCCGCCGCCAGAACGAGCGCCGCGACGAGCAGTAGCAGAATCCCGGCGCCCCTGGATCGAGCGCCCCTGCGGGACTCCTCCTCGGGGGGAAC
>DATBML010000204.1:0-5650 GCA_036554885.1 Desulfuromonadales bacterium | reverse complement strand
GACCCGATCTCGCACCGTACGCCGCCCGCAGCAGCGCCAGTCTCGGGCGCCGTTACGACGAGCTTTTTCAAGACGAGCGGCCGGCCTACGAGCGGGATCGCGACCGCATCATCCACTGCGCCGCCTTTCGCCGCCTGGAGTACAAGACTCAGGTTTTCGTCAACCATGAAGGGGATTATTACCGTACCCGGCTCACCCATTCCCTTGAGGTGGCCCAGATCGCCCGCGGAATCGCCCGCAACCTGCATCTTAACGAGGATCTCGCCGAGGCGCTGGCACTGGCCCATGATCTCGGCCATACCCCCTTCGGACACACCGGTGAGGAAGTGCTCAACCATCTGATGGCCGATTTCGGCGGTTTCGAGCACAATCGCCAGTCGCTGCGGATTGTTGACGAACTCGAGGAGCGCTATGCAGGCTTCAGCGGGCTCAACCTTACCTTCGAGGCCCGCGAAGGGATCATCAAGCACTCCTCCGAATATGATCACCCTGGTCGGGTTGACCTGAACGATTTTCTTCCTGGGCAGCGCCCCGTCCTCGAGGCACAGATCATCGACTTGGCCGACGAGATTGCCTACAACAACCACGACATCGACGACGGCTTGAAAGCAGGCTTCATCAGTCTCGAAGATCTGTCCGGCGTCGAACTTTGGCGGGAAACCCATGAACTGGTTGCCGGTAAATTCCCCGGCCTCGACCGCGAACGGCATATTTGCCAGACCATCAGCCATCTGATCGGCCGTCTCATAGACGATCTGGTTACCACCACCCGCGCCGGCATAGAAAAGCTTGCCATCGATAGCCTCGAAAAAGTTCGCAGCCACCCCACCAGACTGGTCGGCTTTAGCCATGAAATGCGTCTAAAAAACAAAGACTTGAAATTATTTCTTTATAAACGGCTTTATCATCACTACAAGGTGGAGCGGATGCGTGTCAAAGCCGAGCGCTTCCTGACACTGCTCTTCGATAGCTACCTTCGGACACCATCCCTGCTCCCGTTCCCCTATCACAGAAAATTTGAACTGGTTGGTCGTGAGCGGGTGATCTGCGACTATCTTGCAGGCATGACCGATCGCTACGCCCTGGACGAGTACAAGCGCCTTTTCGAGCCTTACGAAAGGGTCTGATGCGCTCTCCCGTTTGACAGCGGAGACGGTCGGGATACTGTTTACTCAACCGCCAGCCAACTTTCCGGAGCGGCCATGAGAGGAATCGGAAACAACACTCGTCGCTCGCCGGAACGGCCGATCGCCTTCAGGGTTATTGTACTTTACCTGCTGGCCGGCGGAGTTTGGATTCTGCTCTCCGACCGCCTGCTCGGCCTGTTGACCACCGACCCGAAGCTGCTTACCCGTTTGCAGACCTACAAAGGATGGTTCTTCATCTTCGTCACCTCCTGCCTTCTCTACGCGATGATTCGCAGGTACGTCAGGACGTTGCGCACGAGTGAGGAGGCGCGTCGTCTCCAGTCCTGCTACGATCCCCTGACCGGTCTGCCCAACGAGCGGCTTTTTCGCGAGCGTCTCGTCGCGGCCATGTCCGAGGCCCGACAGCGGTCGCGTGAACTGGAGGTGATCTATCTCGATTTCGACCGTTTTCGAACATTGGTCCGGGCCGTCGGTCATTCGGCGGGCCAGGAATTGCTGCAAGCCGTCGGCAGTCGACTCGCCGGTTGCCTGGGACAGGGAGAGACCCTGTCCCATGTTGGCGGCGATGAGTTCATCTGTCTTGCTCTCAATGTCGAACGTCCCGAGAAGCCGATAGGAATCGCCTCCCGACT
This sequence comes from Desulfuromonadales bacterium, assembly GCA_036554885.1. Lineage (GTDB taxonomy): Bacteria > Desulfobacterota > Desulfuromonadia > Desulfuromonadales > DASPGW01 > DASPGW01. The sequence goes on along the minus strand of DATBML010000204.1, from coordinate 3,870 downwards.
GCTCGATGCCCTGAAGGAACCTTTCACCTGTTACGGTCAACCGGTGCATCTGACGGCCAGCATCGGCATCGCCATCTATCCCTTCGACGGCGAGGACGGTGATACGCTCCTGCGCCATGCCCACGCCGCCATGTGCCGGGCCAAGGAACTCGGAGGCAACCACTTCCAGTTCTATTTCCCACAACTCGGCGAGTACTCGCTCAGTCCCCTGATCCTGGAAAACCATCTGCGTAAGGCTCTCGACAGTGAGGAATTCATCCTGCGCTATCAGCCCCAGCTCGATCTCGGCACCGGTCGGATCGCCGGCATGGAGGTGCTGGTCAGCTGGAAACATCCGGAACATCCGGGGCTCTCGCCAGCGGAGTTCATCCCCCTGGCCGAGCAGACCGGCTTGATCCAACCGATTGGGGAGTGGATCCTGCGGGTCGCCTGTACCCAGAATCTTTCCTGGCAGCAGGCCGGTCTCCCCCCCCTGCGAATAGCGGTAAATGTTTCCGCCCGGCAGTTTTATGGGAAGAATCTGGTTGACCTGGTCCAGAGCGTTCTGGCTGAAACAGGGCTGTCTTCCGAATGGTTGGAGCTGGAAATCACCGAGTCGCTGCTGCTTCAGGATATCGACGAGGCGATCACCATCCTCAAGCGTCTGAAAGCGATTGGTGTTGGTATCGCCATCGATGATTTCGGCACCGGCTATTCATCGCTCAGTTACCTCAAGCAACTGCCGGTCGATACGCTCAAGCTCGATCGATCTTTCGTTATCGGGCTGCCGCAGAATGCGGACGATGCAGCCATTGCCGCGGCGGTCATTGCCATGGCGCACGTGCTGGGAGTCAAGGTAGTGGCGGAAGGGGTGGAGCGGGAAGAACAGCGGGACTATCTGCAGGAAAAGGGTTGCGACAAAATACAGGGATTTCTCTGCAGCCCGCCGCTGCCGGCCGAGGACTTCGGCCGGCTGTGGCGGCAGGAGCAGAAAGTGGGAACGGTCAGGGGAGGTTGATTTTCCGGCTTTCACTTTGCCGGAAGAGCAAAATGGTCTTGCCAAGCACCTGGGCGACGGCTGAACCGGTCTTCTCGGCCAGGATCGATGCTGCCTTCCGGCGGTCGAGCAGACACCCTTCCTGAAGTTTGACCTTGATCAGTTCGTGCGCCGCCAGGGCTTCTTCGAGCGAGGCTAGGACGGCGTTGCTGAGCGCTTCCTTGCCGATCATGACGACCGGTTGAAGATGATGGCCGAGGCCTCGCAGGAAGCGGACCTGCTTGCCGGTCAATTGCTGCATTGGTTTCTCCTTATGTATATGCTGAGCCGGGAAGCTGTGAATTATAGCGGCATTCGCGGCGCTAGAAAAGAAAAAGGTGAGGGCTCTATGGAACGGCAGAGTCTTCTTTGCACTGCTCCACCATGTAGCGAACTGCCGCCTCGATCTGCGTGTCGCTCAGGTTGCGGTCGCCACCTCGCGGCGGATGCACCCCCTGGTTCCCCTGATATCCTTCGATGGCGTTGCGGACCATGTTGTCGATGCCGGTGGGGATGCGCACCTTCCAGGCTTCCCGGTCGCCCAGTTTCGGAGCGCCGGAAATCCCCTTTTCATGACAGCGGACGCAGACCCGACGGAAGACCGCCTCGCCCTCCGCCAGCATGATTTCCCGCCCGCCACTGGAAAGGGTCTCTTTGGCGACCGGCATCCCGCTCATATTCGGTTGGGCCGGCGACAGGTCCTCCCGAGGTTCCCCGACGGTTTGAGCGGCAACGAGGAGCAGAAGTGTGATCGCAAGCAGAAGAGAACGGGGCATAGGGACTCTCCTTGGTCGGCCGCTATCGGCTCTTCATGATCATGTAGCGAACGGCGGCCTCGACTTCGGCGGCTGAGAGGGTGGGGGCTCCCCCTTTGGGCGGCATGACCCCTTTGTCGCCGGTAAAGCCCTGGATGGCATGGCTGAACAGAGTCTGCATCCCCTTGGCGATACGGGGTTTCCAGGCTTCCTGGTCGCCGACTTTCGGAGCGCCGGCAATCCCCTTGCCGTGGCAAATAACGCAAACCTTGCCGTAGACCTGTTCTCCATCGGGAGTTGCGGTGGTTTCGGTCGGCTTGTTGGCGATCATCCCGCTGGACATTTTAACCGGTAATGTGCCGGTTATCGCCGCCGCCTGCTGCGCCGGGGTCTGGACGGGTTGGGCCGGTTCGCTCCTGAGCGTTCCCTTCGGCACGGGCGCATCCTGGTTCCGGCTGCAGGCAGCCAGCAGCACGCTCATAAAAAGGGTGGCGGCCAAGGTGCGATTCAGCAGTTTTATTTTCATGTTTCATCCTCGGCAGGCAATGGTTACGGGTCACCCTTAATAGTTATCGCTCCGGCTACGGAATGCAAGGGAGCCGGAAATTTACGCAGCGGTGCGGCAACGACAGGCTGTTACAAATTCCGGAGTTGGTTATGTATGCATAGAGGAGAGAGCAACATGAAAGTCCGCTTGACCGTACTTTGCGAAAACAGCGTCAGCCGGCCCAACGGCACCATCGGCGAGCACGGCTTTGCCTGTTTCGTCGAAACGACGTCCGGCGTCCTGCTTTTCGATACCGGGACCGGTGCCGGTATCCTGCATAACGCCCAGGTGCTCGGCCGCAACCTTGCTCCGGTGCAGACCGTCATTCTTAGCCACGGTCATTACGACCATACCGGCGGACTGCCCGATGTACTCAGCCGGACCGGGCCGGTCGACGTCATCGCGCATCCCGGAATAGTCGCCGAGCGATATTGGGTCGGGGAACATGAACAGCGCGCCATCGGCATCCACTTCGCCCGCCCGCATCTGGAATCGCTCGGTGCCCGCTTTGACCTCCGGCGTCAATACAGCGAAATTGTTCCTGGCGTTCATTTCAGCGGCGAAATCCCCCGTGTCACCCCCTTCGAAACCGGCGATCCGCACCTGATGGCAGCTTGCAGCGGCGGCGGTCCGGTTCCCGATGTCTTCCCCGACGACGCTTCGCTGATAATCGAGACAGCGAAGGGCCTCGTTCTGCTGCTCGGCTGCGCCCATGCCGGCCTGGTCAACATCCTGCAGTTGGTGCGCGAGAAGACCGGCTTTACGCATTTTCATGCCGTACTCGGCGGTACCCATCTCGCCCCGGCCAGTGACGAACAGTTCGCCGGAACCGTCCGCGCCCTGCGCGCCTTCGGCGTCGAGCGAATCGGAGTGTCCCACTGCACCGGCCTGCCGCGGGGGGCCCAGCTGCATACAGAGTTCGGCGGCCGCTTCTTCTTCGCCTCCGTCGGAACGACCCTCGAGTTCTGACCTCGCTTGGCCGCCTGTTACGGCGCCGCCACTCCGAATTCAACGCGGTTGCCGCCGATTCCCGTCTGCCCTGCCGGCTGGAAGATGTCGACCTGCTTCTGGAATATCCGTTCCGATGGGACTCCCTCCGTCTCGACCAGGAAGCTGCGCACGGCAGCGCCCCGCCCCCATGCGAGCGCCTTGAGCTCAGTCTCTCCCACTTCGGTGTTGGCCAGGATCAGTTTGCGCATTTCGGTGTCGGGGAGGCTTTTGACTAGGCCGACGAAATTGCGTGGTTTGGGAAAGTCCGCTTGTTTGTAAACTTCCGCGAGGTATTTCGACTCCTCAGCCGGTGTAATCTCTACTGCTTCGGCGGTCACTCCGGGTGTCAGCTCCCTTTTCTTCACCAGATCGTGGTACTTCTCCCGCTGCATTCTCTGCAGCAGCAGCTCTTCGCGATATCCCTCGGGGTCACGATCGCGGTCGGCATACCCCATGACTTCTAGCTTCAGGGCCGGGCGGTCCTTGAGCGCCGAAGCCAGTTGCGAAAGCTTTTCCTGTTCGGGGCCGGAGAGCCGGGCAGTGCCGTAGGGGAAAGAGATGAA
>DATBML010000198.1:0-2459 GCA_036554885.1 Desulfuromonadales bacterium | reverse complement strand
CGGTCGATTCGGGGCGCTTCGTCGGGCCCAAGGCGGCCAACCTCGGCGAGCTGAAATACCTCTACCCTGACCTGGTGACCGAGGGTCTGGCCATTCCCTTCGGTCTTTTCCGGGAACACCTGGCGCAGCCCATCGAGCCCGGCGGCCCGCCGGTTTTCCTGTGGATGCAGGAGCAATATGCGGCGATCCGCCGGATCGACGATCCCCGTGCCCGGGAGCTGGCTGCGGCGGGTTTTCTCCATCGCCTGCGGGAGTGGATCGCAGCCAGTGACCCGGGTCGGAAATTCACCGGTAAACTGCGAGCGGCCATGGCCCGCACTTTCGGGCCGGAGGGGAGTTACGGCGTTTTCGTCCGCAGCGACACCAATGTGGAAGATCTGCCGGGGTTTTCCGGGGCCGGCCTGAATCTGACCGTGCCGCACGTGGTCGGCTTCGAAAATGTCCTGCGGGCCATTCTCCAGGTGTGGGCCTCCCCCTTCACCGAGCGGGCCTACGCCTGGCGCCAGCGGCACATGGAACAGCCCGAGCAGGTCTACGTTTCCGTGCTGCTGATGAAAAGCGTGCCGGCGGATAAATCGGGAGTCATGGTGACTGCCGATGTCGAGACCGGGAATCGGCAGTGGCTGACCGTGGCGGTAAACGAGGGGGTGGGCGGTGCGGTGGAAGGGCAGCGGGCCGAGGAACTGCTGATCGACCGGCACAGCGGGCGGGTCCGGCTTCTGGCCCAGGCCGCCGAACCGCAAAAGCGGGTTCTGCAACCCGGGGGAGGTGTCGTCAAGGTGCCCGCCAGCGGGGCGGAGAACATCCTGTCCAGCGAAGAAATCCGGACTCTGGTGCAAATGGCGGACAGTCTTCCCTGGCGTTTTCCCGGCCTGGTCGATGCCGGCGGAGAGCCGGCGGCCGCAGATATCGAGTTCGGCTTTGCCGACGGCCGCTTCGCCCTGTTCCAGATCCGTCCTTTCCTGGAAAGCTCCCGGGCCAGGCGCAGTCTGTATCTGCAGCGGCTCGACGCGCAGTTGGAAGGCGCCGGGGCCCACACCGTCGATCTGGAAGATATCCCCCGGGAGAGCGGGTCATGAAACGGCTGGCCGCGCTCCTGATAATTTCCGTGCTGTGGCTCGCCGCCTGGCCGGCCTGGTCCTATCCGATCGACGGCGGAGATTACACCGGCATCCAACGTCTGGAAGGCTACCGCCTCGCCCAGCAGCGCCTTTTGCCCAAGGGCGCCCGGCTCCCCCTGGAAAAAGTCGATCTGCGCCTGACGGGCCGGCGGGAACTGGCGCTCCCTCCTGGCGACCCGGAATTCAGCCGGCAGATCCTCCGGCTGCTGGGGAACGAGGCCGATCGCTATGCCGTAGCGGTGCTCGACCTGTCCGATCCGGACAAGCCCCGCTATGCCGAGCATCGGGGGGAGGTCAACCACAACCCCGGCAGCGTCGGCAAGCTGGTCATCATCCTCGGGGTTTTCCAGGCCCTGGCCGACCTCTATCCGGACGACATCGCCGCCCGGGAGCGGGTGCTCAGGCAGACGATGGTGACCGCCGACTCTTTTATCCTTTCCGACCACCACAAGGTTCCCTTCTGGAACCCTGCCGGGCAGCGCATCGACTCCCGGCCCGTGCAGGTTGGCGATCGGGCCAGCCTGTGGAGCTGTCTCGACTGGATGCTCTCGGCCAGTTCCAACGCGGCGGCGAGCATGGTGCTGAAGGAACTGCTGCTGCTCAGGCACTTCGGCCGGGACTATCCGGTCGGCAAGGCGGTGGAAGAGAAATTCTGGCGGGAGACGGGCAAGCGGGACCTTTCCGCCCTGCTCACCCGCAGCCTGCAGGATCCCGTGCCGCGCAACGGCCTGGACCTCGATCACCTGCGGCAGGGAGGATTCTTTACCTGGAAGGGGAAGGAGCTGGTCCCCGGCACCAGCAGCCAGGCTTCGCCGAGGATGCTGATGGAATATTTGTTGCGGCTGGAACAGGGAAAGCTGGTGGACGAGTTTTCCAGCCGCGAAATCAAGCGGCTGCTCTACATGACCCAGCGCCGGATAAGGTATGCTTCAAGCCCGGCGCTGGCCGAGGCGGCGGTTTACTTCAAGTCGGGGTCGTTGTACCGGTGCAGGCCGGAGCCGGGCTTCGTCTGCCGAAAATACCAGGGCAACGTCGAGAACCTGCTGAATTCAGTGGCGATCATCGAATATCCGGCGGGTGAGCGGCGGCTGTACTATCTGGTGGTGGTGATGTCGAACGTGCTGCGGAAGAATTCGGCGGTGGAGCACCAGAGCCTGGCGACCCGGGTGCATCGCCTCATCGAGGTCAGCCACGGGAGCGGCAAATGAGGTCGTCGAGGGAGACGATGAGCTTGCTCAGCCATTGCCCGCCGTCCGGGCTGTTGGCCAGGGCGACGGCGATGTAGCGGTGCCCGTCGTGTTCGATGATGCCGCTGTCGGCGTGAAAGTTTTGCCAGGT
>DATBML010000191.1:0-4477 GCA_036554885.1 Desulfuromonadales bacterium | reverse complement strand
GACTTACCAAAGATGATGAAAAATTCCCGAATGAAGACGATGCGACCATGGATGTTTTATTAGACCAGCGTTAGTAACAAGGGGAACGTGTTTATAAGACGGTCGATTCTGTTCGCGGTTAACCCGCCGAGCACGCTTTGCCTGCAGCAGGTTGGCAGCCGAGGCGGGCTTTTACCCGCCGAGCGCCGACCTTTCCGGATCAGCAGACGGGGAACTCTCCTTCCCCCAACCGGCGGCAGAAATCGTCCAGATCGGCAAAGGCGGCAGCAAAGATCTGCTCTACACTCCGGCGGATGTCGTCCAGGCTCTGAGCGTCTTCCAGCAGCACCTGGGCGGCGGCCATAACCGGTGAGTCCACCGGAGTGCCGATCCGGCTGAGCAGCAGCACATAAACTTCCTTCAACCCGTCGACCCGCTCGAAAATCTGGCGCGCCAGTCGATGCGCCAGCACGCTGTATATTTTCCCCACATGGCTGACCGGATTCTTCCCCGCCGCCGCCTCGGTTCCCATCGGACGATTCATCGCGATCAGGCCGTTGACGCGGTTGCCACGTCCCACCTGTCCTGAATCCGCGTCCTCGGCCGATGTCCCGAGGAGACTCAGATAGGTCCCGCCGAGACCGCGTCCCACTTCATCGAGAGCATTGAAATGGATTTCGGTGTGATCAAAAGAAGCGAATCCCATCATGAAATGCTGCATCGCCTCCCGGATATCCCTCTTGCGCTCGAAATATGCCCGTTCTGAGGGGATGTGTGAGACCAGCAGGGGCATGGCCACGGTCAGGTCGAGGTTGCGGTTGCGGCGAAGTCCCATGACCTTGACGTCCTCGCCACTCTCCGGAAACTCGCTTTTGAAAGCTGCTGAGTTCAGATAGTGCTCCAGCTCCAGCACCGCCTGTTCCGTTGGACTGAGAGGGTAATAACCGATCGCCGCGGAAGTGTCGTTGGCCACCCGCACTCTGCCCGGTCGCTGAAAGATGTCCGCAAGTTCCTCGGAGCCGGGAGCGAGTACCACGCGGCAGTGCAGATGCCGCTCGGGATCGACGAAACGCAGGTGATCCCTGACCCACTGCCGGGCCGTTGCCACGGCGATATCGCTCACCGGAAGGGTCCGGCCGCCGGCGGTAAAGGTAGCGCGGTCGCCGACGATCAGCTCCATGGGCCGCACGACCCGGCCGCCACCGAACCACCGCTCGACCCTGCCGGCGGCCAACAGGCTCTTGTCGATGTTATGGTGAAGTATCGTCCCGAACTCGGCGAGATAGACCTTCGAGAGCGCCACGGAAATGGCATCCATGATGGCATCGCACATGGTGTCGGGATGGCCGATCCCCTTCCGCTCGACGATCTCGACCGTATGTTCGACGACTGCCTTTCCATGGAAGGTTTCCACAATAAACATGGGTCTCTCTCATTGGCGATGGAATCAACGTCCCCCGAGAACGACTCTAACAAGCGTCAAGCGCCTGTCAAATCGCAGACACGCACGAACCGGCGCCTCTTTCTTCCCACCGCTGATTTTTGACGTATTATGATTGCAGACATGAGAAAACCGCTAGCCTGTTCTGCCCCCAGACTTCAGGGAGGAAGCATGGCAAGCGACCCCTGACAAGGGAGACCGCGCCATTGACCAAAAGAGCGCTTCTCGAGATTCACCATCTCCGCTTCCGCGCCGGCAGCCGATGGATTCTCGACCAGCTCGAGCTGAACATCGAGTCCGGACAGATTCATGCCCTGCTTGGCACCAATGGCACCGGTAAAAGCACCTTGGCCTGCCTGATCATGGGGTGCCAGGGCTACCGTCCCGACGAGGGGAGCATCCGCTTCGACGGCAGGAGAATCGAGCGGCTGAGCATAACCGAGCGGGCGCGATTGGGAATCTGCATGGCGTGGCAGGAACCGGTCCGTTTCGAGGGTTTGAGCGTCGGTGAATACCTGACGCTCAACCGCCCGCAGAGTGATGCCGGCGGGGCGCTGCAGATGGTCGGGCTTGAACCGGGGGCCTATCTGGCGCGCAGGGTCGACCGGTCACTGAGCGGCGGCGAACGCAAACGGATCGAGCTCGCCTCCCTGCTGACCCTGCAACCCAGGCTCGCCATACTCGACGAGCCCGACTCGGGAATCGACATGCTTTCTACCCAGGGGATCATCGACGTCATTGCAGCATTCAGAAACCGCGGCACGGCAATGCTGCTGATCACCCATCGCGCAGAGATCGCCCTGATTGCCGACCGTGCCTCGCAGATCTGCGGCGGACGCATCGTCAGCACGGGACTGCCCGCGGAAGTGACGAACCGCTTTCAGGGTCGCCGCTGCCGGTTGTGCGACGGCCGGGAGTGCATACATGAACGAACTTGAAACACTGCTCGCAGCGCTGGACCAAAGCGGCGGCGACCGGACGCTGCTGGCCGACCGCCAGGTCGCCCATCTGGTCGTCTCGGGTCACCACATTCTCAGCACCAGGACGATTGAAGGACTCGAGGTCGATGCCGCGGAAACCGACGATGGCATCCGCGCCAGGGTGGTCGTGCGGGAAGGTGTCCGCATCGAGCAACCGGTGTACCTCTGTTTCGGCGTTGTCCACCGGCAGGAAATCCAGCGGATCGGCATGGATGTGAGGCTCCGGAACGGCGCCTCGGCCCACTTCCTCGCCCACTGCCTGTTTCCGGATGCACGTGAGGTTCGGCACCTCATGGAAGCGGCGGTTACGGTCGGCGAAGGGGCCGAACTGCGCTACTCGGAGGATCACTTCCACGGCCCGCACGGCGGCATCGAGGTGGTGCCGCGGGCCTCAATCCAGGTCGAGCGGAACGGCCGCTACTATGCCGACTTTTCTCTGCTCAACGGGCGGGTCGGCCGGCTGGCCATCGATTACACCGTCGAGGGAGGGGAAAACAGCGTGACCGAACTGACCGCCCGGGTTCATGGGCGCGGCAGCGACCGCATCGACATCCGTGAGCAGGTGATTCTGGCCGGCGCCGGCGCTCGCGGATTGATCAAGACCCGCATCGTTCTGCAGGACGATGCCGCCGCCGAGGTGACCGGTATCACCGAAGGCAACGCCGCCGGCGCCCGCGGCCACGTCGACTGCCTGGAGCTGGTCAAGGACCGGGCCGTCGCCCGGGCCGTCCCCATCGTCAACGTCACCCACCCTCTGGCCAAGGTCACCCACGAGGCCGCTATCGGCAGCGTCGACCAGCGGCAATTGGAGACTCTCATGGCCCACGGCCTCACGCCGGAGGAAGCGGTCGACGTGATTGTGCGGGGAATCCTCAAATGAAAAGGCCCGTCGTGAACACGACAGGCCTTTTCATTTCCTTGAAAACAACCGGCTACTTCTTCTCGCTCAGAATCTCCAGGATGCGGTTGCTGCGTTCCAGAAACGCCTCCATGCGCTCCTTGTCGAAGGCCTGGTGCGTCAGCATGGCCAAGTCGTAGACCTGCTCCACCAGCAGACGGGCATCCTCATGACGGCCGACCGCCTCCAGGCTGAGCAGGTTTTTGACCACCGGGCTCGCCGAGTTGACCAGCAGGGTGTGCTCCTTGAAGATATCCCCTGCCTCCTTGCCCATCAGCCGCGTCATTTCCTTGAAGCGCCGGCTCTGTTCGGAAAGCAGAAGCATCCCCGGCACCGAGGCGTCCTTGAGGCTTTCGACCCGCACCGTCAGTCCCTCGGCTTTGAGTCCCCCCTCGAAGACCGCCTTGATCCGTTCCTCGACGCTTCCCTCCCCTTCCTTTTCGACCAGCTTCTTGGTCTGGTCGTCGGCGATCAGATTTTCCGTGACATCGGAATCGACCCGCTCGAACTTCAGATCGGCGTTTTTCATCTCCAGGTACTGGATGAAATGACTGTCGATCATGGCATCAAGTATCAGGACCTCCAGTCCCTGGCTCTTGAACAGTTTAAGATAGGTCGCCTGAGACGCCTCGTCGTTGGTGTAGAAGACCTTGTTGGCATGCCGCTCCCGTGCCCGTTCCAGGTACTCGGGGAGGGTGGTCCAGCGGCTCTCGCCGGTGCTGCGGTAGATGACCTGGTCCTTGACCCGGTCATAGAATTTTTCGTCCCGCATCATGCCATATTTGACGAAGGTATGAATATCCTCCCAGATGCGGCCGAAGATTTCGCGATCCTGTTTGGCCAGGTCGACCACCTTGGCCGCCACCCGCCCGGCGATCACCTCGCGGATCTTGCGTACCTGGGGTTCGTTCTGCAGGTAGCTGCGGGAGACGTTGAGCGGCAGGTCGGGGGCATCCAGGCACCCCTGCAGGGGGGTGAGGAACTCGGGGATCAGCTCCGGACAGTTGTCGGTGACGAAGACCTGGTTGCAGAAGAGCTTGATGTGGCTCCTGCTGACGTCAAACTCGGTGGAGAGCCGGGGAAAGTAGAGAATCCCCTTGAGGTTGAAGGGAAAGTCGACGTTGAGGTGAATCCAGAAGAGCGGATCCTCGGCGAACGGGTAGAGTTTTTTGTAGAATT
>DATBML010000175.1:0-4193 GCA_036554885.1 Desulfuromonadales bacterium | reverse complement strand
CCAGAAAATGGCGGGACTGGAACTCCCCGCTCTGCCGCACTGAAACGAAAACCACGAATCACCCTGAAACAGGAAGAGCCGGCCCAAGGGGGCCGGCTCTTCCTGTTTCAGCTATTAAAGGATGCGATGGATCAATCGGTCCTCATCAGGCGCATTTTCTTGCGCAGGCGGCGCTGGGCCTCCTTTTCCTTGCGCTTACGCTTGACGCTGGGCTTCTCGTAATACTTGCGCTGCTTCATTTCCCGGAAGAGCCCTTCCTGCTGGAGCTTGCGCTTGAGAACCCGGATGGCCTTCTCGACGTTGTTGTCGACGACCTGGATTTCCACGAAAGAATCACCTCGCTTTCCGTTCTTTATCTTCATCCCCGGGCACTCGGCACCGAGGTAAAAAGGCATATTAATTCAATTCCCTCGCAATTACAAGGGGAATCGGCGAAAAGATTTCATGTCGCCCAGAGGGTTACGGCAATCCCACCGTTGCTGAGCTCCGCTACCTGCCGCAAAGGAAGACCGGTGACCCTGGCTAGAGGTCCGGCAGGGGATAGGAAGGCCACCCGCCAGCCCGGCAGCGAACCCCTGCTGACCTCGCCCAGAGCGCGGAAGAGCGGACGCAGATCCTCCTCGCGACCCAACCGCTGTCCGTAAGGAGGATTACAGAGCAGCAGGCCGCCCCCCTTAGCAGCCGAGGTCTGCCCCAGATCGCCAAGGGTGAAGTCGATCTTGCCATTAACACCGGCCCGCTCGGCATTGCGGCGAGCTGCAGCCAGAACAATCGGGTCACGGTCGGCCCCACGAATGGGAACATCGCTCTCCCGCTCGCCCCGCACAGCCTCGGCCAGCAGCGCCTGCCAAAGCCCATGTCGGTACCGAGGCCAGGTCATGAAGACGAACTCCCGCCGGCCACCCGGGGGCCGGTTGCCGGCAAGCAGAGCGGCCTCGATAGGGAGAGTTCCCGAACCGCACATGGGATCAAGCAGAGGGCTCGAGCCATCCCAGCCAAGCAGCAGCAAAAGTCCCGCCGCCAGCGTCTCGCGAAGTGGGGCATGAGCGGCCTCCTCTCGATAGCCTCGGCGGTGCAGGAGCGCGCCGGAGCTATCCACCGAGACGAGGCAGGCATCGTCTTCGAAACGGACCAGAACAAGCTGCTCGGGCCCATCGGGCGGGGATTCCGGGCGCCCGAGCGCCCGACCGATCGCTTCGCCCACGGTAGCAGCTATGCGACCGGTGTGCTGAAGACGCGAACGGTGACTGGCGACCCGCAGCATGATCCGGGTTTCCGGCCGGATAAAACGCCCCCAGGGAAGCCGCAACGCCTTGCGATAGAGCTCGGGGAAATCACGGCTTCTGAATCCCCCGAGCCGCACCACTACCCGACTGGCGGTGCGCAGCCAGAGGTTGGCCAGGTAAATATCTCGCAACTCCCCGGCGAACTCCACCCCCCCGCCGACCGGACGCACATTGGCCATGCCCAGTGCCGCCAATTCCCGGGCACAGACCCCCTCCAGCCCTGGGGCAGTCACGGCAAAAAGTTCGAATTTTACGTTTTTCACTCCACCTCCGCTGCTCAGCCGCAGCACCATAACACAAGGGAGCCGCTCGCGGCAACGGGATGCACGGTCACGTTAATTCTGCTATGTTTAATGCGAAAATGCGAACCGGAGGAAATTGTGCGGATGGATGAGATCGACATCGATTGGAGCTACCTGCTGGAACGGCTCGAGCGCCTTCTCGATCTGGGCGAAGAATACCTCGAAGAACGCCTTTCGTCCTTTGAACCCGACCCGGAGCTGTTTGCGAAATTTATCGCCTTCCGCTGGCGGCGACATGGATCTGAGGGATACCTGGAGGGAGTGGCCCACCCCGACCTGCCCGACCACGCCGACCTGCTGGGCATCGAGCGGGCGCTGTCCTGTCTGCGGCAGAACACCCGGCAGTTCCTGCACAGCTTGCCGGCCAACAACATACTCCTCTGGGGAGAACGGGGTGGCGGCAAGTCGTCGGCGGTCAAGAGCTTGCTCAAAGAATTCGGCGGCCAGGGACTGCGCCTGGTTGAGGTTCAGAAGGAGGATCTCTTTCAACTGCCGGCCATCGCCGCCTGCCTGCGGGAACAGTCCTTCCGCTTCATCCTCTTCTGTGACGATCTCTCGTTCGATGAAAACGAGACAGGCTACCGGGAACTCAAGGCCCTGCTGGAAGGGGGAATCGAAGCCCGGCCGGAAAATGTCCTCGTCTATGCCACCAGCAACCGTCGGCACCTGTTGCCGGAACGGTTCCAGGAAAACACTGGCGAAGCGGAGATCCACCCCGAGGAGGCCGTGGCGGAGAAGCTCTCCCTCTCCGACCGATTCGGCATTGCGCTCGGCTTTTATCCAATGGGACAGGAAACCTACCTGGCCATCGTCCGCCACCTGGGCCAACGGCGGCAGTTACAATTCTCCCCCGTAAAACTCGAGGCCGAAGCCCTGCGCTGGGCGCTCGCCCGCGGAGCCCGCTCTGGACGGGTGGCGCGGCAATTCATCGACGACCTGAACGGTCGGCTCGCTCTGCAGACCATGGAAAGGCGATCCGGAAATTAAGGATTTGCCTCAGCATCAATTCCTGTATAATGCTGGCCCAGTTCCGAAGTGCGGACGCCCCCGGCAGGCTCCTGCCCCGCAAGGCCGCTAGCGCTTATATCTTTATTGAAGACAGCCGACGCCACCGTTATGGTTTATGCCAAATACTTCAGACCGGGGCAAAGAATCCTCCTGCGTGTCATGGAACCGCCGGGCCGATTCGAAGCTCTCACCGCCGTTTTCCAGCAAAGCGGTTCCGGCTGTTTCGACCTGACCCTCGTCTCTCAGGCGCGAACGGAAGAAAACTACCCCTTTGTCGCCGGAATGCCGCTGGAGTTGATGTCCGACCACCTTGGACTGGGTTTGCGCCTGACCGGCAGGTTTCAGGAACAACTTGGCAACAACCGGATTCGAGTGGAGTCCATCAGCGATCTGCAGGTCTTCCAGCGCCGCCTGCACCGGCGCCTCGACACAGGTGTGGGACTACGCTACACCAAGGGGCGCGGCACCCTTCGCTCCTTTCGCGAACAATGGGAAAAAAATCTGCAAATTCTCGACAAATCCCAGAATTTCTCCATACTCCCACCCTTCCCCCGCACCCGTGTCAATCTTAGCGCAGGCGGAATCCGCTTCGAGGTCGCTCCGCCGGTGGAAGTTGCCGACCTCTGCCTGATTCTGCTGCAACTCGAACCGGCCAGCCGGCCGATATGTGCTCTCACCGAAGTCGTCTGGCTGAACGAGGCGGAAAAGGACCACCGACACATCGTCGGCATGCAATTCATCGGCATTCTCGATGCGGACCAGAAACGGATCGAAGCACTGATTCGACAGGCCGGCGACGAGGCCAAAGAACCCAAATCGCAAAGGTGAATGCAGTTCGCCTTCGTTTCGGCACCCCTTGCCCGTCACGGACTTCCCACAACGCCGCCTCGTCGTTCCAACCATCTGAAAAGCAACTCGAATTACAGTCCATCCACAGTTTCGTGGAAAACCCTGTGGGGAACTCTCCGTAACGGAACAGCCGCGCCTGCCTGCAAGGTCGTCGACAGCCTTTTGCCTAAAATTTAGACTGAAGCGTGACCCGAAGAAGAAGCAGGAACTTGATCAAAGAAATGCGCCTGGCGGCGGCATGGTGGAAGGGATGACTCCACCCCTCCGAAGCCGGAGAAGGAATTCGTCGCGGGGAATAGTGTATGCGCCGAGAGACGTCAGATGGGGAGTCGGCAGCTGGCAATCGATCAGCTCGAACCGCCGCGAGTACAGACGCCTGGCCAGTTCGGCCAAGGCGACTTTCGAGGCATTGGCGACCCGGTGAAACATCGACTCACCAAAGAAACACCGCCCCAGGCAGATGCCGTACAGCCCGCCGGCCAACTCCCCCTCCCGCCACACTTCCACCGAGTGGGCATAGCCCAGCAGGTGCAGCCTGAGGTAAGCCTCACGCATCCCGGCGGTGATCCAGGTCCCTTCATTCTGGCGGCGAAGCTCGGCGCAGGCGTCTATTACCTCCGCAAAGGCCTGGTCGCAGGTAACGGTAAACTTCTGCCGGCGCAGGACCTTGGCAAGGCTGCGAGAAACTTTCAATTCGGCGGGTTCGAGGATACAGCGGGGGTCGGGTGACCACCAGAGAATCGGGTCG
>DATBML010000065.1:0-8804 GCA_036554885.1 Desulfuromonadales bacterium | reverse complement strand
CGGCGAATCGCCCGGCCGGCGGGGCCTGATTGAAGCTGCCGCAGCAGGTTATCGTCGATAGAGCGCGGCCGGTCCCGTTCATGATTGACGATGCAGAAAAAGCCGAAGGGCTCCTCGTAGGGGTTGAGCAGTTGATGCGGGTCGTCGGGGGCGATATAGACGGTGTCGAGGACTTTCATCTCCCGCACCGTGCCGGCCAGCAGCACCCGGCCGCGGCCGCGGATGCAGACGACAACGTGTTCATGGCCGTGTTGTTCAAGGGAGGAGTGGCCGCCCGGAGCGATTTCGAAGTAGCGCAGGTCGAAACGGGCGCTTTCGCCGTGGTTGCCGATCAGGACGTTGCGGGCGATGGCCGCCCAGCCCCCCTCTTCATCCTTGTAGCGCTCGGTGGGAATCCCTTCCCAGGTGAAGTCGGGGCGGAAGGCGTAGAAGGCGCTCCGGTTGTCTCCGCTGGCGGCGGTCGTCCCGCCCCAGTCGCAGCTGGCGCCGGTACTCTCCTCGCGTCCCGCCGGCGGAATCCAGTCGCAGGAGCCGGGAGGGCTGTTTTTATCATCCTTCTTCATCGGTATCCATTCCCTGCATCATTGTTCGTCCAGCACCACCAGCGCCTTGAGCGATTCCCCGCCGCGGGCGGTCAGCCGGAAGGCCTCGCCCGCCTGCGCCAGGGCAAAGCGGTGGGTGACCAGGTCCTGCGCCCGGATGATGCCGCGGGCGATCAGGTCGAGAGCGTCGCGGGTGTCGAAGGGGCCGCAGGAGTAGCTGCAGCGCAAGTCGATTTCGTTGAAGTAGAGGTGGTGCGGCTCCAGTTGGAGGAGAACGCCGGGTGGGGTCGGGGTGAAGAAGAGGACCGTCCCCCCCCTGGCGCAGGCGCGGATGCCGTCGGCCATCGCCTGCGGCGTGCCGGGGCCGACGATCACCCGGTGCGCCATCTCGCCGCCGGTCAGCTCTTTGACCCCTTCGACAAGGTCGTGGCGGGTGACGTCGATGGCCGCATCGGCGCCCAGATGCAGGGCCTTCTCCAGCCGCCAGGGAACGAGGTCGGCGACGATCACGCGGGCGGCGCCGAAGGCGCGGGCCACCAGCAGGTTGAGCATCCCCATCGTGCCCATGCCGGTGATCAACACCGTCTCGCCGGGCTGCACGCCGGCCCGGCGGATCCCCTTGACGCTGCAGGCCGCCGGCTCCACCAGGGTGCCGTCCTCGCAGGAGACCCCTTCGGGCAGGAGCAGGGTGTCGGGGAGATTTTCCTGCGGCACCCGTACATATTCGGCCATCCCGCCGGGGTCGAGGCGGCTCTTCTTCCAGGTCGGGCAGAGCACGTGCAGACCCCGCCGGCAGAGGTCGCAGACGAAGCAGGGGGCGTGGTGGTGAACGAAGACCCGGTCGCCGGGGGAGAAGCCGGTCACCCCGGCACCCACCGCCGCCACCGTCCCGGCCGGTTCGTGGCCGAGCACCAGCGGCGCCTTGGCGCGGATGTACCAGTCCATGACGTCGCCCGAACAGACGCCGCAGGCGGCAACCTTCACCAGGATCTCCCGGGGGCCGATGGCGGGGACGGGATGCTCCTCGATGCGGATGTCGGCGAAATCGTGAACCATGGCGACGGCCATGGTCTTCGGCAGTCTAGCCATCGGCGGCCTCCGGAATCAGGGCGTACTTGGTTCCCTCACCCCGCTGCAGAAGGGAAAAAGCCTCCGACAGTTGCGCCATGGGCAGGCGGGCGGAAATCAGCGGGCCGACTCGAACGGCACCCCCGGCCAGCAGGTCGCGGGCCTCGGCCACCGCGGCCGGGGTGAAGTGAAACACCCCCTGCAGGGTGATTTCGTCATAGTGCAGGCGGCCGGTGTCGAAAGTGACGGTGGTGCCCGCGGCGCAGCCGCCGAAGAGCAGGATGCGCCCCCCCTTGCGCACCAGTCGCGGGGTGGCCTCCCAGACCTCGGGCAGGCCGGTGCATTCGATAACCTGATCGGCTCCGCGGCCGCCGGTGAGGGCGGCGATCTGTGGCAAGGCGTCTTCGCGTTCCACGTTCACTACCGCATCGGCGCCGAGCCGCCGCGCCAGTTCCAGGCGCTCCTGCCGCCGGCCGGTGACGATGACCCGGCCGACCCCGCGCTGCCTGGCCAGCAGCAGGTGCAGCAGGCCGATGGGGCCGGCGCCGATGATGAGCAGGGTTTCGCCCGAACGCATCGGCTGCACATGGCTGCCGTAGACGACGCAGGAGAGCGGTTCGAGAAACGCCGCCTCCTCGAAGGAGAGGTGGTCCGGCTTCGCATAGACGTTGCGGGCGACGATATGGGCGGGGAGGAGGATCTGGTCGGCGTAGGCGCCGAGCACCTTGGTCTCCATGATGGTTTCGCAGAGGTTCTCCTGGCCGGCCCGACAGTAGAAGCAGCTGCCGCAGGGGGCCGAGTGAACCGCCATCACGGCATCGCCCGGCCGGAAACTGCGCACGCCGGCGCCGACGGCGGCGACGACGCCGGCAAACTCATGACCGAAAGGGGAGGGGAAGGGCATCTTCGGGTGACCGCGGCGAAACGCCTTGAGGTCGGTGCCGCAGGTCAGGGCGGCGCGGATAGCGACGAGCATTTCCCCTTCTTGCGGGGCCGGATCGGGCAGGTCGCGGGTTTCGATACGGCCGGGGGCCGTGAGCATGTGGCAGATCACCGGGGTGCCTCGCGTGCGTGTAAGGGGAGGCCATTGTAGCGGGAAGAAAGCCCGCTGACAAGGGGAGATGCCCGCTGCGGCCAGGCGAAAAAACTTGCCATTAACGATAGATGTTTTATAATATTACCAGAAAAGTAACAAATTGCCCCTGGAAGCTACGGAAGAAAGGGATATCGCCATGCGGA
This sequence comes from Desulfuromonadales bacterium, assembly GCA_036554885.1. Classification (GTDB taxonomy): domain Bacteria; phylum Desulfobacterota; class Desulfuromonadia; order Desulfuromonadales; family DASPGW01; genus DASPGW01. The sequence continues at coordinate 5,955 of DATBML010000065.1, read as the reverse complement.
TCGACATCCTTTGTAAACCCGAAAGTAGTCAACGATGTGAGAAGACGCTGGAAAATGTCCGTGAAGCGCTGGATAGCGCCGGCGTCGAAGCGGAAGTTCACGTCTACCGCGATCGCCTGAAAATGATCGACCACCGGGTTTACGTGTCGCCGGCCCTGCTGATCGACGACACGGTCCGGGTGGCTGGCCGGATTCCGGAGGTGCGGGAAATCACTTCTCTGCTCGCCGAGCGGCCGCGATATCACAAGCGCATGGGCGAAGTTGCCTGAACCAACTGTTGCCAGAGAGCAACAAACAGAAACGACCCCGGGAAATGGGGTCGTTTTTTGTAGCCGCAGTCCTCGGCACTTATAATCCCGTGATCCGTGCCTCGTCTTATGTCGCCGGGACCAGCAACCCTTCGGCTACGGCGAAAGCGACGATTTCCTCCCCCATCTCCCGGCTCAGACTGCCGGCGAAGATCTCTTGGGGCGAGCGGGTTCCGTCGCTCCCCTCCAGCAATTTCAGAAAATCTTCCTGCAGCGATTCGCAAACGACTTAGGCCCCTCGCCGCACGAAAAGCGCCATCGAGCCGACGGGGCGAAACAGGGCGGTGAAGCGCTCCAGGTCGGGTTCGCCCATTTCCAGCAGGTCGAGAACCTCGTAGGCAAAGCGGACCAGCCGCACGGTCGGGGCCGTTTGCCAGCGGGTGGTCCAGGGGTCGAGGCCGGCGAGCGTTGCCGGCGGCGCCGGCAGGGTCTCGGCGCCAAGCAGTGTTTCGGCATAGTGGAAATGGTAGCGCAGCAGGTCGAGGGCGGCCGGGAGCAGCGATTCCAGTCGCTGGCGGCGCAGCAGGTGGCTGAGGTAGTCTTCCTGCAGTTGTCGTACCTCGTCCGGACGCCAGGTGTCGATGGCCAGAAAACGCTGCTCCTCGACCTGTCTTTCCTTGAGCAGCCAGTCGGCAAATCCTTCGAGGAAAGGAACCGGCTCGGTGCCCGCCCCCTTGAGCAGGGCAGCGAAGAAGCCGACGGCCCGGCCGAGGTTGTAGAACAGGTCGACGGCCGCCGCCAGTCGCCGGCTCCGCGCCATATCCGCCTCGCTCCAACTGGCGCTGCGGCGCAGCAGATAGGGCGCCGTGCTGCCGGACTCGATGGCGAAATCCTCGCGGTGCCGGTGCAAGGGGGTGCCGGGCAGAACGGCCAGGGGAAAGATGTCGAGATGGTTCGGCGCCAGTTGCAGGGCGAAGGTGAGACTTTGGCAGAAACCCTGGTAGTCGTCTCCCGGCAGGCCGTAAATAAGATCAATGCCGAAGGTCACCCCTTCGGCGGCCAGCAATCGCACCTGTCGGGCAAAAAGGTCGGTGTCGAGGGCGCGGTGCAGTCGTCGCAGCACCTCCGGCCGGGCCGACTGCAGGCCGATCTGCACCGAGCAGGAAAGGCGGGCGAGCAGCCTCGCCGTTTCCCGGTCGAGGTAGTCGGCCTTCGCCTCGAGGTGAAAATGGATGTTCGGGGCTTTGCGGGCCAACAGGCGCAGCAGTTCCCTGCCCCGTTCCGGCGGGAAATTGAACGTGGAGTCGAGAACCCAGACCTGGGAGACACCGGCCCGGACGAAGCGATCAAGTTCCGCCAGCAGGCGTTCGGCGGAGAGCGGACGGACGCCGTGGCCGCCGCGGGCGTCGTAGCAGAAATCGCAGGCGAAGGGGCAGCCCCGACTGATTTCCCAGAGAACGCCGCTGCCGGCGGTCGGCGTCAGGATACCGGTCAGCCAGGGGGAGGGGAGATCGTCAAGATGGGCGACCGCCGCGCGCTCGGGGCCCGCGGCGACCCCGGCAGCCGTCCGCAGGGTGAGGCCGGCAAGGCCGGTCGGGTCATCTCCTTTTTCGCGGGCGGCGAGCAGGTCGCGGAAGGTGATTTCACCTTCGCCGCGAATCACGGCGTCGAGTTCCCCTTCGACCAGTACCCCCTCCGGATCGGCCGTCGCTTCGGGACCGCCGGCGAGCAGGAAGAGGTCTGGCCGACGCCGGCGCAGACTGCGAGCGAGGGTAAGGACGCGGTGGCGGTTCCACAGGTAAAGAGGGAACGCGACCAGGTCGGGATCGCCGGTGAGGATCGCTGTCAGCAGTTGCTCATCGTCCTCGCCCGGGAAGAGGTCGAGCAGCCGGGTCTTGCGCCGCAGGTTCTCCGGCAGGGAGGCGGCGAGGCAGGCGGCCGCCAGCGGGACGGCTTGGGCCGAAGGGCGAACGTGAAGGGTGGCAAGGACAATGTTCATGGGCGGCCTCAGTAGGTCATCTCCGCAGGCGGCGCATCGCGCAAATGGTCCGTGCGGGTAGCTATGCCGTGGCGTGCAAAAATCTCCCGGTATTCTTCGAAACGCGCCGCAAGATCGCCGAGGGTCAGATTGTAGCCGTAGTGCATGATGTGACGCCTGGCTTGAAAGCTCATCGGGCTCTGCAGAAAGAGCAGCGACTCTTCGGACCCCGGCTCGATCAGCACGATATCGACGTCGGGATGCTGACGACGTTGGGCAGCGAGGGACATGTCGAGTTTCTGCTTGTTTTCGATCCGCTGGGATTGTTCCCACGCAAAGGAGATTCCAAGTTCGGCGACGCTGGAACACTGGCCGAAAGAGAGGGACGGCAGACAGAATTTCTCGCGGTCGTTGACCATCGGTACTCGCGGGTTGACGACGACGATCAGCTTGGCTCCCTGGGCGATTGCGATGTCGATGTGGCCCACCCGGCCGACGGAACCGTCGATGTAGTAGCGACCGCCGACCTGGTGCGGGCGGAAAAATATCGGGATGGCGCAGGAGGCCGTGATCGCCTGGCAGATATGGACGTCACGAAATCCTTCGCTGCCGAAAACGACCCGCTCGCCCCGGTCGATGTCGACAGCCGGGATATAGAGTTCAGGTTGGAGCAGTTGGAAATCGTCCAGAACGCCCTCCTGGCGGAAGGCCTGGCAGAGGTAGTGCTGCATTGGCTCCAGGGAGAATAAACCGGCCGGAAACTGCTCCTGCAGGATATGCAAGACGTCGATGAGGGAGAATTTCCAGCCGCTGCGCCGGTAGTTGCGAAAGATGTGATAGAGATTTCTGCAGACGCTGCCGCAGGCGGCGAGGATTTCCCGGATGTCGAGCCGGTAGATGTCGGCACGACGAAAATTGAAGACGTTGCGCTCGTTGTTGGCGATGGCCCGGAACAGGCCGGCAGGCGAAATGCGGTTGGCGATCAGCGTAGCAACGACGGAACCGGCGCTCACCCCGACGTAGATGTCGAAGCGTCGGGTCGAGAAGGCCGGGGTGAAGAGGCGGTCAAGGGCGGTCAGGCAGCCGACTTCGTAGGCTGCCCCCATGATTCCCCCGCCCGCCAGCACAAGAGCCGTCTTTCCATGTTCTGGGGGCATCGGCTTGCGTCTCTCAACTTTTTGCGCGAACCTTGATCATCGGTTTACCGTCCACGGTTTCCACCCGGAATTCCACCTGACGATCGCCGAACTTTTCCCGGATCTTGCCCTTCTGTCGCTCCAGAAAGGCGGCAATCTGCTCCCGGTCCGGAATGGCGAAGCCGGTTTTGTTCATCCGGCGGGCTTCCAGCAATTGTCGGTAAATCGCGTCGATCTCATCAGCCGCCGGGGGCTCGGCGGTCTCCACCGGCTGCATGGCCGCCGCATCATGACCCTTATGCAGGTGCCGGACGTAGCGGCCCTCATCCATCAGTCGCAGGATGCGGTCCCAATAGCCGGAATAGCTGTGGAAGCGGGTCGCCAGGTTCTGGTATTTGAAACGCAGGTCGGTTTGCATGATGCGCCGGTTGGCAAAACGCCGAAGGCGAAAGGCCAGGTTTTCCCGGGCCTTGACCGGTTCCCGCTTCTCGATGCCGGCAAAATACTGCTCGTAGAGAATGACCAGGTCTTTCTGGTCCTGCTCGAGAGCGTTCAGCTCGTGCGCAATGGCGTGGCGGTCATTCATTGGCTGCTCCCATTGAGCCATAACTATACTGTGAGTTTCCGGCCGTTGCAAAGAAAAAGCCGCTGCCCGGGCGGCCTGCGGGGGGCATAGTCCTTGACTCCCCCCGGCCTTTCCATGATAATGATCCCCTTTGCGAATCCAGAATCGGGGATAGATAATGAACGAGGGTAGGAAAGCCGCCGTCATCCTCGCCGCCGGCCGGGGAACGCGGATGAAATCGACTCTGCCGAAGGTCCTGCATGCCGTGGCCGGGCTGCCGATGGCGCTATACCCGGCGCGGCTGGCCAGAGCGTCGGGTTGCGATCCGACGGTGCTGGTCGTCGGCCACGAAGCGGCGGCGGTGAAGTCGGCGCTGGCCGGCGAAGGTCTTCACTTCGCCTTGCAGGCAGAACAACTGGGAACCGGCCACGCCCTGCTCTGCGCGCGCGAACAACTGGCCGGTTTTACCGGGACACTGCTGCTGCTGTGCGGTGACGTGCCGTTGCTGCGAGCGGAAACGCTGGAACGCCTCCTCGCCTTCCACCAGGCGCAGGCTGCCGCCGTGACGGTGCTCACCGCGGAGATGGCCGACCCCCACGGTTACGGCCGCATCGTCCGCGACGGTGAGGAGGTGTTGCGCATCGTCGAAGAGAAGGATGCTTCGCTCAAGGAAAAGGCGATCCGCGAGATCAACACCGGGATTTACGTCTTCGAGGCACCCTTCGTCTTCGAAGCTCTGGGGAAGGTGGGACGGGACAACGCCCAGGGCGAATACTACCTGACCGACGTGCTGGCTCTGGCCCGCGCCGCCGGCCGCAAGGTCTGCGCCCTGGTGGCCGGCGATGCCGAGGAGACGATGGGGATCAACGACCGGGTGCAACTGGCCCATGCCGGAGCGCTGATGCGCCAGCGCATCAACACGGAACTGATGCGTGCCGGCGTCACCCTGGTCGATCCGGCGGCGGCCTACATCGAGGCGCCGGTCCGCATCGGTGAGGATACCGTTGTTCACCCCGGCGTGCATTTGCGCGGAGCAACCGTCATCGGCCGCGGCTGTCTCATCGAGCCCGGGGTTACGATCATCGACAGCGTTTTGGCCGACCGGGTCCACATCAAGGCCGGTTCGGTCATCGAAGGTTCGGAGATCGGCGTCGGCTCCGCCATCGGACCGATGGCCCACCTGCGTCCCGGGACGGTGCTCGTCGGGGAGAACAAAATCGGCAATTTCGTCGAAACCAAGAAGGCCCGCCTCGGCCGCAAGAGCCAGGCGAGCCACCTCACTTACATCGGCGACGCCGAGGTCGGCGAGCGGGTCAACTTCGGCTGCGGCACCATCACCTGCAACTACGACGGCGTCAACAAGTTCCAGACCACCATCGGCGACGACGTTTTCATCGGCTCCGACGTCCAGTTCGTGGCACCGGTTACCATCGGCAGTGGCAGCCTGATCGGCGCCGGCTCCACCATCACCAAGGATGTTCCTGCCGACGCCCTTGCCATCTCGCGCAGCGAGCAGCAGAACGTCGAGGGATGGGCGGCACGCAAACGGGCGAGGCAGAAGAAAATCAATTGAACGTGTAGGGGCGCTGCTTGCCGCGCCCGGGCGCACGCCATGCGCCCTTACGTGAAATTTTCCCGAAGGATTTATATATATGTGCGGAATCGTCGGTTATATCGGCCAGCAGGAAGCCACCCCCATCATTTTCGACGGCCTGCGCCGCCTGGAATACCGGGGTTATGATTCGGCGGGGATTGCCACCCTGCATGACGGCAAAATCGAGATCCGCCGGGCCCAGGGGAAACTGGTCAACCTGGAGAACCTGCTGCACGAGCGGCCGCTGCAGGGGAGCTGCGGCATCGGCCATACCCGCTGGGCGACCCACGGCCGCCCCTCGGAAATCAACGCTCATCCCCACTTTGCCGGCGGCATCGTCGTGGTGCACAACGGCATCATCGAGAACTACCTGGCGCTCAAGGAGCGTCTCATCGGGCAGGGGCACACCTTCAACTCGGAAACCGACACCGAGA
>DATBML010000020.1:0-3951 GCA_036554885.1 Desulfuromonadales bacterium | reverse complement strand
TCGCCGGCAATGCCTTTTACGGCGTCGGACTCAACGATTGCGTCCACGCCGCCAACCAGGTGGCCGGGCAGGTGGTCGAGTTGCTGCGGGAGCGGCAGGGAGGGGGTAAAACCGCACCGCCCCGGAGTTGAGGGGCTCTTTGCCCATTCAGCAAGGAGGACAGTCGATGCCAAAGTTGACCCGGTTACCCGCCTGGCAGGCGTTGCAGGAACATTATCGGGAAGTTGCCGGACTGCACATGCGGGAGCTGTTCGCCGCCGACCCGCAACGGTTCGAGCGTTTCTCCCTGCGCTGGGAGGATTTCCTCTTCGACTATTCGAAGAACCGGATCACGGACAGGACAATGAGCCTGTTGTGCGATCTGGCCCGCCAGGCTGATGTGGAGGAGGGCATCCGGCGGATGTTCGCCGGCGAGAAGATCAACACGACCGAAGGTCGCGCGGTGCTGCACGTGGCGCTGCGCAATCGCAGCGACCGGCCGATCATGGTCGATGGCGCAGATGTCATGCCGGCGGTGGGCCGGGTGCTGCGGCAGATGGGAGATCTGGTCGAGAGAGTTCGCAGCGGCCAGTGGCGCGGCTGCAGCGGCGAATCGATCACCGATATCGTCAACATCGGTATCGGCGGCTCGGATCTTGGACCGTACATGGTGTGCGAGGCGCTCAAACCCTATGCCCGCCCGGATCTAAGGGTCCATTTCGTCTCCAACGTCGATGCCAGTCATCTCGCCGAGGTGTTGAAGAAGGTCGCGCCGGAGACCACGCTCTTTCTTATCGCCTCGAAGACCTTCACCACCCAGGAGACCATGACCAACGCCCGCACCGCCCGGCAGTGGTTCCTGGAGCGGGCCGGGCGGGATGCGCCCATAGAGAAGCATTTCGTGGCCATGTCGACCAACGCCGAAAAGGTGCGTGAATTCGGTATCGCCGCGGAAAACATGTTCGAGTTCTGGGACTGGGTCGGCGGCCGCTATTCCCTCTGGTCGGCCATCGGGCTCTCCATCGCCCTCTACGTCGGGATGGAGCGCTTCCTCGAACTGCTCACCGGCGCCCATCGGCTGGATGAGCACTTCCGCACCGCCCCCATCGAGAGCAACCTGCCGGTCATCATGGCTCTGCTGGGTATCTGGTACATCGACTTCTTCGGCGCCGAAAGCCACGCCGTCCTCCCTTACGACCAGTATCTGCACCGTTTTCCGGCCTACCTGCAGCAGGCCGACATGGAAAGCAACGGCAAGCGGGTGACCCGTGACGGCGCGCCGGTCGACTATGCCACCGGCCCGGTGCTCTGGGGGGAGCCGGGGACCAACGGCCAGCATGCCTTCTACCAGCTCATCCACCAGGGAACCCGGCTCGTGCCTGCCGACTTTATCGCCCCGGCCCGTTCGCATAACCCCATCGGCGAACACCATGCCATTCTGCTGTCCAATTTCTTTGCCCAGACCGAAGCCCTCATGATGGGGAAGCCGGCCGCCGAGGTGCGCCGGGAGATGCAGCAGGCCGGTGCCGGCGAGGCGGAGATCGAGCGGCTGCTGCCGCATCGGATCTTTCCCGGCAACCGCCCGACCAACGCCATCCTTTGCCGCCAGTTGACCCCCGGTGCGCTCGGTTCGCTGATCGCCCTCTACGAGCACAAAATCTTCGTTCAGGGACTGATCTGGGAGGTGAACTCCTTTGACCAGTGGGGAGTGGAGCTCGGCAAACAGCTGGCCCAGGCGATCCTGCCAGAACTCGCCGGGCCCCAACCAATGGCCGGCCACGACAGCTCGACCAACGGCTTGATCAATGGCTTCAAGAAAATGAGGTAGCCGGGCGGCCGGTATATAAAAGGGCAGAATGTAAATTGATCGCGCGGCGATTATTGAGCTGTCTGGCTGCAATGAAACGAGGCCGGACTCCAGGGGGGTCCGGCCTCGGTGTATCGACTCTGTACTGACGGCTCGGCTGTCGCGTCCGCCCGGCTTCAGCGCCCCTTGCGGCGAAAGACGTCGGTTTTGAGGCTGGACACGCGGTCGAGGAAGAGATAGCCGTCGAGATGATCGAGTTCGTGCTGGATGGCAATGGCCTCGAAACCGGAGGCGCGGATGACCCGCTCGACCCCCGTCCGGTCGAGGAACTGCACGACGATGCTCCCGGCGCGGGTGACGTTGCCGGTGTAGTCGGGGACGCTCATGCACCCTTCCCGCATGGTCTCCTGCCCCTCGCGTTCGAGAATCTCGGGATTGATCATCACCAGCAGGCCATGGTTGTTGTCGCGTCCGAGCTTGCTCCTGGAGACGTCGACCACCGCCACCCGCCGGATAAAGCCGATCTGGGGTGCGGCGACCCCGACCGAATGGCCGGCAGCGAGCATGGTGTCGATGAGGTCCTGGACCAGCGCATCGACGGAGGCGTCGAAGGCATCCACGGGGGTGCAGACCGTCTTGAGCAGAGGGTCGGGATAGAGGAGAATGTCGCGTACGGCCATGCGATTACAGCTCGACGGGGGTGATGGAGCGAACCGAGATGTCCACCTGCAGCTCGTCCTTGAGCCGGCCGACCACTTTGTCGAGTTCCTCGACGGAGAGCCCTTCGGGCAGGACCGCCTCGATCATCATGACGTAGACCGGGCGGCCTGCGCTGCCGATCAGCTTGGTGTTGAGGTCGGTGATGTTCACCTGCCGCTCTCCCAGTTCCCTGGCCACCCGGTAGACGATTCCCGGCTTGTCCGAGCCGTAGACCGAGATCATGCAGATCTCGCCGCGATCGACGCAGTGGATCTCCCCGCCGGGTTTCAGGGTGCGCAGAAAGACCGACAGTCCGCTTTCTTCGAGGGGCGTGAAGGCGTCGCCGAAACTCTCCCGGCCGGTGTATTCGGGATGGGAAATGATCAGGATCATGGCGAACTGGCCGCCGAGGATGGTGCAGCTCGAGTCGGCGATATTGCAGCCGTGGCGAAAGAGGATCTCGGTGACCTGGGAGACGATGCCGGGACGGTCCCGGCCGATGATGGTCAGGGCGAAATGGCGCATGGCGGGGCTCCTTCGGGGAAAGCGTCAAGAGTTGTTGCGCTTCGGGCCTTCTTTTTCTAGCATGGCTGGCAGGAAAATGCCAGTATGTAGGCCGGAATAAGCGAAGCGTTTCCGGCATTGGCAGAGTCGTTCGGACCCTGTCGCCAGGAACGGCAAAAGCAGCCTTATCCCGGCCTACGGGGATGGATAGAGATGATTGAAATTGACGAGAAAGACCTGGTAATAACCTTCTACAAGTCCTCCGGCCCCGGCGGGCAGAAGAAGAACAAGACCGAGTCGGCGGTGCGCATCAAGCACCTGCCGACCGGCATCATCGTCACCGCCACTGAATCCCGTTCGCAGCACGAGAACCGCGAGACGGCTCTGGAGCGGTTGCGCGAGCGTCTCGCCGCCCGCGACCGCCGGCGCAAGCGGCGGATTCCGACCCAGCCCGGCCGCGGTGCCGTCGAGCGGCGGATCGGCGAAAAGAAGCGCCACGGCGAGATCAAGCGGGGACGGGAGAAGGTGGAAACCTGACACTCTCCTCAATCTCAATCTTAACCTGCCACCGCCTCCCGCCCGGCCTCCCGCGCCTTCTCCAGCAGCCCGGGCCGGTGGCGGATCGCCCCCATCTCCTCGCAGTTCGGCAAAACAACCATCCTTGAGTCGAAGCCGTAGGCGGTGAGCACCCGCAGTATACTGCTGGTGGTCCACAGATAGTGATCCTCCCCCGGCGCCCCCTGCACCAGGAAAAAGACCGCCTTCTTCCCCGGCGCCAGGCGCGGCTGCCGGCGGCCGTCCTTGAAGGCGTACCAGCGGTCGAGGCAGCTCTTCATCTGTCCGCTCACATAGCCGTAGTAGACCGGGGCGCCGAGCAGCACCACGTCGGCTTCGGCGACGGCCCGGTAGACCCCCTGCAACTCGTCCGGCACGACACAGCCGCTGCTCCCCGGCACCCGGCA
>DATBML010000003.1:0-5959 GCA_036554885.1 Desulfuromonadales bacterium | reverse complement strand
CCGGTCGCAGAGGCCGGCCAGGACCGTGCGGGGAATCACCCGCTGCATCAGCGCCCGTACCGTCAATACCACGGCCCGCGCCCTTCCCTCGTGCAGGGCGGCCAGGGCAGCCAGACGCGTCGCTTCGATTTCAGGGTGGGGCGCGAGAGGTTCGTAGGGGCGCATTTCCCAGTGCGGGAAGAGGAAGATGTCGCCGGGGTGGCCGTGGAAGAAGGCGAGGTCGGCGGCGAACTGCTCGGCCTGGCGGCCGTCGGCGGCGAGCACCAGCAAGGTGTCGTCGCTGCCGGCGAGCAGAGCCGACAGCAGATAGGCTCCGCTCGAGCCGAGGAGTCCGAGGACTTCGGCTCGGCTTGGATCGGTGGTCACCCCGCTGACAAAGGAGCGAACGGTGGCGTGGGCGATTTCGGGATGGGCGTGGTCGTTTGCCATGACCATTAATCTACCGTCATATTGCCGAAGGGGGGCGTCTCAGGAAGATCCTGTTAACGAAAGACATTCTGTTAACGCAGAGGCGCAGAGGCACAGAGAGAATCGGAGCTAATCTCTGCGTCTCTGCGCCTCTGCGTTGATCGCTTTTCTCGTTCTCCTGGTGACCAAAGCTTACCTGGATCGTTCCGGCAAAGAAGATGGAACTCGCCCAGGATGGCCAAGGTGCTTCGCCATCAGTCGCGCGGCACCGCCAGCATCCGGTCGAGGGTTACCTTCGCCCGCTGGCGGATGTCGGCTGGCACGGTAATCTCCGGCCCCATGGTCTGAAGGCATATCAGCACATCCTCCAGTGAGGTGAGCTTCATGTTGGGGCAGATCAGCCGCGATGTCGGCAGGATGAACTCCTTTTCAGGGTTCTCCCGGCGCAGCCGCCAGAGGATCCCCGCCTCGGTACCGACGATGAACCTGTTCGCCGGGCTCTTCTTCGCATAGTCGTACATGCCGCTGGTGGAGCAGATGTGGTGCGCCAGGGCGAGAATCTCCGGCGGACACTCGGGATGAGCCATGAAGAGGGCGTCAGGGTGCTCGGCCAGGGCGCGCTCCACATCGGCGACCAGCAGGCGGTCGTGCGTCGGGCAGTATCCTTCCCAGAGATGGCAGGTCTTGTCGGTATGACTGGCGATATAGCGGCCGAGGTTGCGGTCCGGAACCAGGATGACTTCGTCAGCATCGAGAGAGTTGACCACCCGCACGGCATTGGCGCTGGTACAGCAAATGTCGCTCTCAGCCTTGACATCGGCACTCGAATTGACGTAGGTGACGACTGGTGCTCCGGGATGCTGCGCCTTCATCTGCCGCAGCCCTTCGGGCGTGACCATGTCGGCCATGGGACAGCCGGCATCGAGACGCGGCAGCAGAACAATCTTTTCCGGAGCGAGGATGGCGGCGCTTTCGGCCATGAAATGCACACCGCAGAAGACGATCACCTCGCACGCGGTGCGGGCTGCCTCTTGAGAGAGTCCGAGGGAGTCGCCGGTAATATCGGCGATCTCCTGAATCTCGTCGCGCTGGTAGTTGTGAGCCAGCAGCAGGGCGTTGCGCTCCCTGGCCAGGCGGCGGATTTCCTGTTTTAGTTCTGCCTCTCTTGCCGTATTCATCGTTCAACCCTTTCAAGCTGCGATTCAGCGCCGCATGCTAGTTCAAAACCCTATATATGTCAAACTCTTATCAACTGAAGCTGGACCCTTGACAGGGTGCAGGGAAGAGGGCTATGCTCAGCCCACTTTCAATTTACCCTTTTTCCCGGCAGAGGACAATTTTTATGTTCGGAATCGGAATGCCCGAGCTGCTGCTCATCCTGGCCCTGGCCCTGATCGTCATCGGCCCGAAAAAACTCCCCGACATCGCCAAGGCCCTCGGTCGGGGCCTGGCCGAATTCAAGCGCGCTACCGACGAGATGAAGAGTACCTTCCACGAGGAGGTAAAGACGGCCGAGACTCGCGATAAGCTGCTGAAGGAAGGGAAGATCCGTGCTCCCGGGGTTGAGCCGGCCGCCGATCCCGACGTCGAGGGAACCACCGGCAAGCAGGAGCCCGCAGTGGTACCAACGCCGGCCAAGGCCGAATCCGGACAGAAAGATCCTTCCCATGCCGGATGAGCAACTGCCTTTCACCACCCATCTCGAGGAACTGCGCAAGCGCCTGATCATCGCCGGCGGTACCTGGCTGGTCGCCTTCCTTGCCTGCTACGCCTTTGCCGAGCACCTGTTCCGCTACATTTCCGAGCCGGTACGTGCTGCACTGCCCGCGGGGAGCTCGCTGGTCTTCATTACCGCCACCGAGCCTTTCTTCACCTACATGAAGATTGCCGCCCTGGCGGCGCTGATCGTCTCGCTGCCGGTGATCCTCTGGCAGATCTGGGCCTTTGTAGCACCAGGGCTTTATGCCCACGAAAAACGCTTCGCCGTCTCTTTTGTTACTGCCAGCTGCCTTTGCTTCGGCGCTGGCGCGTATTTCGGCTTCACTTACATCTTCCCGACCATCTTCGCCATGCTGATCAAATTCGGCATCGGCGGCACCGACGTCAGCGCCATGCTCTCGATGGGCGCCTACCTCTCCCTGGCGGCCCTCATGCTCCTCGCCTTCGGCCTGATCGCCGAGGTCCCCATTGTCATCCTCATCCTCGCCCGCATGGGGGTGATCGATCACCTGTGGCTGAAGCGCAATCGCAAGTACATGGTCATCGTCGCCTTTGTCTTCGCCGCCATCGTTACACCCGGCCCCGACGTCATCTCCCAGGTTTCCCTGGCCATACCTTTTATTATTCTCTACGAGGTCGGCATCGTCCTGGCACGACTCTTCGGCAAGAAGAAGGCCGCGGATGAGACGGCCGGAGAAGAGGCCCCAGCCGCCGAGTAAAGTCCCATTACCCTGGATGTCAGAGGCCCGGACGACAAATATCGCCCGGGCCTTTGTTGCCTTTTGCAGAGTGTTCCTATCGCTCGTGGTAGGGCAGCCAGAGGACGTCAGCGCGGCCACTGTCGTTGCAGCGGCGCGCCCAGACGAAGCAGAGGTCGGAAAGACGGTTGAGGTATTTGAGACAGAGGGTATTGACTGGTGGCGGTGTGCCTTCGGGACCACCGGCTGACTCGGTTTCAACAAGGACCACCGCCGCGCGTTCGGCGCGGCGGGCAACGGTCCGGGCGAGGTGCAAAAAGGCAGAGGCGCGGCTGCCGCCGGGCAGGACGAAGCTCTCGGCCGGGGCAAGGTGGGCGGTAGCCGCTTCGATCAACGCCTCGAGTCGGCACACCTGATCATTGCGCAGGCGAGGGATGTGCTCCTCGGCGGGCCCGCCGATGGGGGTGGCAAGGTCGGCGCCAAGGTCGAACAGATCGTGCTGAATGCGAATGAGCTCCCGGTCGATATCGTCAGGCATCCCCTCGGCGCGAACCACCCCGAGCAGGCTGTTGAGCTCATCGACGGTTCCGTAGGCGCCGACGCGCGGACTGGCCTTGGCGACGCGCGAGCCATCGGCCAGACTCGTCATCCCCTGATCGCCGGTGCCGGTGGTGATGCGGTCCAGTTTGACCATCTGCACGAATCCTTTCTGCGGGCGGTTAAATTTTCCTGTCCGCTGGCTGGCGAAAGTAGCATATCCTTTGTTATAGGCAAAAGCTTCGCTTCCTCCGTCCCCCTGACGTCATGACCGTCATCGGGTATTCTATGTAAGTAGTTCTATCCCGTCCAGCCGCAATCTGAAATCAATTAGCCGTTTCGGAGGATAATACCGCCGATGGTTCCGGCCCTCAGCATACAGAATTTGACGAAATCTTACGACGGCACCCCCGCTGTCCGGAACATCACCTTTGCCATTGAGCCAGGCGAGATATTCGGGCTGCTCGGCCCCAATGGCGCCGGCAAGAGCACGACTATCAACATGGTAGCTGGTGCAACCCGCATCGACAGTGGCAGGATCGAGGTTTTCGGCCAGGACAACCGGCGCGATTACCTTCTTACCCGCCGCCTCATCGGCGTCATGCACCAGGAGCTGGTCATCGACAACTTTTTCACCATCGACCAGACGCTGCGTTTCCATAGTGGCTACTATGGCGTAACCGATGATCCGGCCTGGCGCCGGCAGCTGATCGAGCGACTCGGTCTCGGCCCACATCTGCACAAGATCATGATCAAGCTTTCAGGCGGCCTGAAACGCCGCTTCATGATTGCCAAGGCGTTGATTCACAAGCCGCCGCTGCTCATTCTCGACGAGCCGACCGCCGGGGTCGACGTCGAGTTGCGCCACACACTGTGGGACTTCGTGCGCGAGATCAATACCCAGGGAACGACCATCCTGTTGACCACTCATTACCTGGAGGAGGCAGAGCAGATGTGCGGGCGCATCGCCATCATGAATCACGGCGACCTGGTCGCCCTGGAGACGACGGCTGCCCTGCTCGAACGCCTCGGCGGCCGCACCCTGCTGGTCGAGCTGCGCCAGCCACTGGTTGCACTGCCACCTGGGCTGGAGCGCTGTGGAGCCCGCCTTGCCGGCAACGGATGCCGCATGGAGGTCCCGATGAACGGCGGCCCGGATGCCGGTGAAGTGCTTGGCCTGCTCTGCAGCCAGGGCATAGCGGTGGCTGACATTGAAACCCGGCGCGCCGGGCTCGAAGAGGTCTTTCTCAAACTCACCGGTATCGGCCGGCGGGAGAGGGAAAGTGAGCGATGAGCGAGCAGCGCCGCTTCATCCCCTGGCTTCCCTTCGTCACTTTGCTGCAGAAAGAGGTGCGCCGCTTCTGGCGGGTTGCCTCACAGACGTTGCTGACGCCGATCATCACCGCTTCGCTCTACCTGTTTGTCTTCGGCGCCACCCTGGGCGAGCGCATCAGCGTTCTTCCGGGCTTCAGCTACGCCCAATTCGTCATCCCCGGCTTGATCCTGATGGGGGTGATCAACAACGCCTTCGCCAACACCTCCTCCTCGCTCTTCATGTCCCGCTACCTCGGCAATATCGTCGATCTGCTGGTAACGCCGGTTACGCCGGCCCAGTTTATTCTCGCCTACACCCTGGCGGCGATGATCCGGGGCCTGCTGGTCGGCGTGGCGGTCTGGGCAATCTCACTCTACTTCGCCGAGCTACCCTGGACGAATCCGCTTGCGGCCATCGGCATGGCCGCCCTGGCGAGCTTTCTTTTCGCGCAGTTCGGCCTGATCGCCGCCATCTATTCCAGCAACTTCGATTCCCTCTCGATGTACTCCAATTTCATTCTGCTGCCGCTCATTTACCTGGGTGGCGTCTTTTACCCCATTTCTATTCTGCCGCCACTTTGGGCCGGCCTCTCCCATCTCAACCCCCTTTTCTACCTGATCGACGGCTTTCGGCACGCCATTCTCGGCGTCGGCGACCTGTCCCTCTCCATCGCCTTTGGCGTCGGCATCCTGCTGGCATCGGGACTTTTCGGCTGGGCGGCACTGCTGATCGGCAAGGGCTACCGACTGCGCTCCTGAAGCCTCGGCCCCAGTACTACGAATAAGGGCGCATTCGGTAACGAATGCGCCCTTATTCCCGAGTGCCGCCAGGGACCGGTCAGAAGCTGGCCTCGAATCCGATTCGCACGCCCTCGTCTATAGCCCAGTTGCCCTGGTCCTCGAAATCGCTGCGCAGGTTCTGGTATTCACCATAGACCCGGACCATGGGCGTGACGGCATAGCTGAGCCGGACCCCTGTCTCTAGCAGTCGATCGGCATCGAGGCCGGCGAGAATCTGCGGCGCGTAGAAGAGTTTGCCGCTGACACCGACCCCGCCCAGCATCGGCGGCGCATAGGCCAGTCGGCCGCCGACCCCCAGGGCCAGCAGATCCTGTCTTTCGTCGGTGCGGCCGCCGTAAAGGTGTCCACCGACGCCAAGATTGAGGCCCGGAACGTTTCCCGGTTCACCGACGAACAGCAGTCCGGCAGAGGCGACTCTGGTTTCTTCGCGGTCATTATAGAGCAGCCTTCCTTCGGCCTGGACCATGCCGTAGTCGTCAACG
>DATBML010000489.1:0-5227 GCA_036554885.1 Desulfuromonadales bacterium | reverse complement strand
GGCCCGGACCGGTGCTGATCCTGGCGGGCAAGGGGAATAACGGCGGCGACGGCTACGTCATCGCCCGCCACCTGCTTGGCCGCGGCTGGCGGGTGCGAACGGTGGTGTTAACCGATGAAGCGCGGGTGAGCGGCGATGCGGCAATTAATCTGCGGGCACTGCAGAGCTCGGCGGGCGAGCTGGCCTTCGCCCCCGACGACGGGCGGCTTTCCCGCGCCCTTCGGGAGAACAGGGACACCCGGCTGGTGGTCGATGCCCTCTTCGGCACCGGCCTGACCAGCGAAGTTGCCGGCCATTACGCCACCGCCGTCGACTGGGTCAACGCTGCCGGCTTACCGGTGCTGGCGGTCGACATTCCCTCCGGCATCGACGCCACCAGCGGCCGCATCCTCGGGCGGGCGGTTCGGGCCGACCTGACTGTCACCTTCGCCCTGCCCAAGCTCGGCCACGCCCTCCACCCGGGTGCCGATCTGTGCGGTGACCTCGAAGTCGTCGACATCGGCATCCCCGCCCCTCTTCTGAACAAGGCGAGGGACCGGCATCTGCTGGTCGATGCCGCCGCCGCGCATCCCTTGCTGCCGGCCCGCCCGGCCACCGGGCATAAGGGGACCTTCGGCCATCTACTCGTGGTCGCCGGCTCTACCGGCAAGGCGGGAGCGGCGGCGATGACCGCCGAGGGAGGCCTGCGCAGCGGCGCGGGGCTGGTGACCGTGGCTTGCCCGGCGAGCGTCCAGGCCGCCCTGGCAATCAAGCTCACCGAGGCGATGACCGAGCCACTGGCCGAGGTCGATGGCGCTCTCAGTCTGCAGGCCCTGGCGGCACTGCAGCAATTCTCCGAAGGAAAGTCGGCCCTCGCCCTGGGTCCCGGACTGGGGCAGCATGAAGAGACCTTCGCCCTGGTGCGGCGCCTGCTGCGCGAATCTCCGTTGCCACTGGTCCTCGATGCCGACGGCCTCAACGCCGTCGCCGAGCATCCCGCGCTGCTGCGCGAACGGCCGCCAGGCAGCACCGTCCTCACCCCCCATCCCGGCGAGATGGCCCGCCTGACCGGCAAAAGCGTGGCCGAAGTGGAAGCCGACCGCGTCGATGTCGCCCGGAAGTTCGCCCGCCGGCACCGGGTTGTGCTGGTCCTCAAGGGGGCGCGAACCGTCACCGCCCTGCCCGACGGGCGCGTGCGGCTCAACGGCAGCGGCAATCCTGGACTCGCCTCCGGCGGCATGGGGGATGTCCTGACCGGCCTGATCGGCGGCCTGCTGGCCCAGGGGCTATCGCCTGCTGACGCCGCCGTTCTCGGCGTCTACCTGCATGGCCGGGCGGCCGACCGGCTGCAGAAGATCATGGGGAACGCCGGAATGATCGCCGGCGATCTCTTGCGGGAATTGCCCGCCACGCGCAAGGAACTTGCGGAAATCGCCCGGTAGGGGCGCTGCTTGCTGCGCCCGGGGCGGTGTGACCCCGCCCCTACGGAACCCTTTGAAAGGAATTCATCATGCTCAAAGCCAAAGACATCATGACCCGCAAGGTGCATACGGTCAGCACCGATACCGAAGTCGAGGAACTCGCTCGCCTTTTCGTCGAGACCGGCGTGAGCGCCATGCCTGTCCTCGATTCCAGCGGGACATTGCAGGGGATCGTCACCGAAACCGATCTGGTCGAGCAGAACAAGCCTCTGCATATCCCGACGGTAATTTCAATCTTCGACTGGGTCCTATACCTGGAAAGCGAGAAAGACTTCCGCGAGCAGGTCGAGAAGATGACGGCGCGAAAGGTCGGGGAGATCTGCACCCGGGAGGTGGTCACCTGCACGCCGGAAACGCCGGTTGCCGAGATTGCCGCCCTGATGGTCGATCACAAAGCGCACCTGATTCCGGTGGTCGAGGCGGAGAAGGTGGTCGGCGTCGTCGCCCGCCTCGATATCATCCGGTCCATGGGGAAGTGACCTTGGGCGAGTGGCAGGTGCTCAGCAGCGCCCCCGAAATCACGCGGGAACTGGGACGGGCGCTCGGCACGGCGCTGCGGGATCCCGCCCTGATCCGGCTCAGCGGCGAGCTGGGAGCGGGCAAGACCTGCTTTGTCCAGGGCCTCGCCCGGGGCATGGGGGTGACCGAAGAGGAGGCCGTCACCAGCCCGACCTTCACCCTGATGAATCACTATCACGGGCGACTCGATCTCTATCATTTCGATCTCTATCGCCTTGCTCATGCCGATGAGCTGATCGAAATGGGAATGGACGAATTTCTCCCCGGCCGAGGAGTGGCGGTGGTGGAGTGGGCGGAACGGCTCTCCGCCGGGGAGGCGGCAACCCTGTCGGTCCACTTCGAGCATGCCGGCGAAGAGGCCCGCCGGTTGACCTTCGCGTGCGGGGACGGGGCGGGCGAGCTTCTTCTCGAGCAACTGAGACGCTGCTGGCGGCAAAGGGGAGGCGGGCAATGAAAGAGTACGACATCGCCGTCATCGGTGGTGGCCCCGGGGGTTACGTGGCCGCCATCCGGGCGGCCCAGGCCGGCGCCTGCGTCTGTCTGGTGGAGCGGGACAGGATCGGCGGAACCTGCCTCAACCGTGGTTGCATCCCGACCAAGGCTCTCTACAGTACGGCCCACCTGCTGCAGGCGATCCACTCGGCGGCGGCACACGGCATCGAGGTCGGCGAGTCGCGTTTCGACTTCGGCCGGGCTGCCAGCCGCAAGGACGAGGTGGTCGCCAAACTCGTCGGCGGGGTCGAGCAGTTGCTCAAGGGGAACGGCGTTGAGGTCTTCCGCGGCGAGGCTTCCCTGGAGGGACCAGGACGGATTCGCATCCGTCGTCCCGACCTTACCGGCCACATCCGGGCGAAGAAAATCATTCTCGCCACCGGCTCGCTGCCGACCTGTCCGCAAACCCTACCTGTGGACGGGAAAAATGTTTTGACCAGTAATGAAATTCTTGCTATTAAAGAGCTTCCTGCCAGCCTGCTGGTGATCGGTGGCGGCTATATCGGCTGCGAATTCGCCAGCATTTTTGCCGCTTTCGGCAGCCGGGTCACGATCGTCGAGCAACTGCCGGGGCTGCTGACCCGCAGCGACCGTCAGGCGGTCCGGGAAGTGGAAAAAGCCCTCCGCGAGCGGGAGGTCGACATTTACACTGAAACCACGGTGGAATCGCTCGAGGTCGGCGACGAAGGCGTCACTGCCAGTCTTTCGGGCGGCAAGAAGGTCCGGTCGGCGAAAGTTCTGGTGGCCGTCGGTCGCCGGCCCAACAGCGAAGGCTTCGGCTTTGCCGAGAACGGCATCCGGCTGGAGAAAGGCGCCGTGGTGGTGGACGCTGGCATGCGTACCAGCGCCGAAGGGGTTTTCGCAGTCGGTGACGTGACCGGCGGCATCCAGCTCGCCCATGTTGCCTTCTATCAGGCACAGGTCGCCGTCGCCAACGCTCTTGGCGGGGATGAACTGGCCGATTACCGGGTGGTTCCCGGCACCATCTTCACTCTGCCGGAAATCGGCGAGGTCGGCCTCACCGAGGAGGCCTGCAAGGTGAAGGGGCTGGCCGTCGACGTCGGCCGTTTCGCCTACCAGGCTTCGAGCAAGGCCCTGTGTGTCGGCGAGACACGCGGTTCCGTGAAAATCGTCGCGGCCCGGGAGGACGGCCGGATTCTCGGAGCTGCCATTGTCGGTGAGGAGGCTTCAACCCTGGTGGCGGAAGTGGCCGCCGCCATGCAGCAGCAGATGACGGCAGCGCAGCTTGGCCGGCTGATCCATGCGCATCCCACCCTTCCGGAGATGATCAAGGAGGCGGCAGAGGATACTGCAGGAGAGGCCGTACACAAGCTCGGGCGCCGGGCGAAGGGGCGTCCCGGGGAAGACCGCAAGTAGAACAGACAGGATAACTCGCGACCGCAACGGCCGCTTTTTGAAACCAAAGGAGGAAAAGCCGATATGGCCCTGGTTGTGCAGAAGTATGGTGGGACTTCGGTCGGTACCATCGACAGGATCCGCAATGTCGCCCGGCGCGTGGCCAAGACCTACGACGACGGCAATGACGTGGTGGTGATCGTCTCGGCCATGTCCGGGGAGACCAACAAGCTGGTGGCGCTCGCCAATGAGATGTGCGAGTGTCCCAGCGAGCGGGAGTACGATGTGCTGGTCGCCACAGGCGAGCAGGTGACCATCGCCCTCCTTTCGATGTGCCTGCAGTCGATGGGGTACAAGGCCAAGAGCTACATGGGGCATCAGATCCCTATTCTGACCGACAGCGCCTTTTCCAAGGCGCGCATCGAGAAGATTGACGACAAGAAGATCCGCGAGGACCTGAAAAACGGCACCATCATCGTGGTGGCGGGTTTCCAGGGGGTCGACAAGGAAGGGAACACCACCACCCTCGGCCGCGGCGGCTCCGACACCTCGGCGGTTGCGGTGGCGGCGGCACTTAAGGCCGACGTCTGCGAAATTTACACCGACGTCGACGGGGTCTACACCACCGACCCGCGCATTGTGCCCGACGCTTCGAAGATGGAGAAGATCTCCTACGAGGAGATGCTCGAGCTGGCCTCGCTCGGTTCGAAGGTGCTGCAGATCCGCTCGGTGGAGTTCGCCAAGAAATTCGGCGTGGTCGTCCACGTCCGTTCGAGTTTCAACGACAATCCAGGGACCCTGGTCATGAAGGAGGATGCCGATATGGAAACCGTTCTGGTTTCGGGGATCAGCTACAACAAGGATGAAGCCAAGATTTCCGTCTTCCGGGTTCCCGACAAACCCGGGATTGCCGCCCAGCTCTTTTCGCCCTTGTCACACGCCAACATCACCGTCGACATGATCATCCAGAACGTTTCCCACGAGGGGTACACCGACCTGACCTTCACCGTTCCCAAGGCGGATTTCAAGAAGGCTCTCAAGATTGTCGAGGAGACGGCGAAGGACATCGGCGCCAGCGGGGTTTCCTCTGACGAGAGCATCGCCAAGGTGTCGATCGTCGGCGTCGGCATGCGCTCTCATTCCGGCGTTGCCAGCAAGATGTTCCAGACCCTTTCCCAGGAAGGGATCAATATCCAGATGATCTCCACCAGCGAGATCAAGGTTTCCTGTATTATTGACGCCAAATACACCGAACTGGCGGTGCGCGTGCTGCACGATGCCTTCGGACTGGCCAAGAAGGATGTCAAGGCGGAATAAATCCTTAATGCGTGACGTGTGACGTATGACCGGCAGGGGCGCAGCATGCTGCGCCCCTGCACGTAAGGGGAATAAAAAAATGA
>DATBML010000483.1:0-11973 GCA_036554885.1 Desulfuromonadales bacterium | reverse complement strand
GCCTGGCCGCCAGTCTCGACGACCTGCGCCAGGAGCTTGTCGTCCTCGCCCAGAACGATGCCAAGGTGCGGGTCATGACGCAGCTTTCCAAACCGCGTAACGACGTCCTGGTCGGGGTCGGTGGCCCCCCCGAGGAAGATGCGGCGACCGAGTTCACGGCGTTGCAGCGGCAGATCGACCAGCTTCGCCAGTCGATCGATCTGCGCCGGGAGAGTCAGGAGGAGATCCAGGGGTTCCTCAACGATCAGCGTTCGCTGCTCGCCGCCAAGCCCAGGGGATGGCCTGCCAAAGGATGGGTGACTTCGGTCTTCGGCATGCGCCACTCCCCCTTTACCGGCAAGCTCACGATGCACGAAGGGCTCGATATCGCCGCTCGCACCGGTACCCCCGTATTCGCCGCTGCCGACGGCATCGTCAGCCAGGCGGAGACCGCCGAGGGCTACGGCAAGCTGGTGGTCATCGACCACGGCTATGGGTACAAGACCTACTATGGCCACAATTCCAAAATCTTCGTCAAGGTCGGGCAGCGGGTCAAACGCAGCGACAAGATTGCCGCCGTCGGCAATACAGGCAGTTCCACCGGTTCGCACCTGCACTATGAAGTGCGCCTGAACGGTGTGCCGATCAATCCCAAGAAGTTTATCTGAGCCCCATCCCTGCCCATTCAGGCCCCGGTTCGCCGGGGCTTTTTTTATGCTCCTGCAGCTGCGTGCAAGCTGGCCTTTCTCCTTGTGGGGGCGGTTGCCTTGTGATAAAATTCCCTGCCTTTTCAGCGGGGGTCCCCGCATACCAAACGCCCGGCATTGACAGCGCGGGCCGATTCGAACCGATTGGAGCCCATTGAATGATAGGAGCACTGCTGAAGAAAGTCGTCGGGAGCAAGAATGAACGTGAATTGAAGCGTTTGCAGCCCCTGGTCGACCGGATCAATACCCTTGAACCGCAGATATCGGCGCTCTCCGACCAGTCACTGGCCGGGAAGACCATCGAGTTCCGCCAGCGTATTGCCCAGGGGGCATCGCTTGATGACCTGCTTCCCGAGGCCTTTGCCGTTGTCCGCGAGGCCGGCAAACGCGTGCTCGGGATGCGTCATTTCGATGTGCAGCTGGTCGGCGGCATGGTGCTGCATGCCGGCAAGATTGCCGAGATGAAGACCGGCGAGGGGAAGACCCTGGTGGCGACACTGCCTTCCTATCTCAACGCCCTCCCCGGCAAAGGGGTGCACGTCGTAACCGTCAACGACTATCTGGCCCGCCGCGACTCCGAGTGGATGGGGCAGATTCACCGTTTTCTCGGCCTTTCCGTTGGCGTGATCGTCCACGGCCTCACCGATGCCCAGCGCAAACAGGCCTACGGCTGCGACATCACGTACGGTACCAATAACGAGTTCGGCTTCGACTACCTTCGCGACAACATGAAGTTCGACTTGGCGGAGTACGTCCAGCGGGCGCATAAATTTGCCATCGTCGACGAGGTCGACTCCATTCTCATCGACGAGGCGCGGACGCCGCTGATCATCTCCGGACCAAGCGAAGCTTCCAGCGAGCTCTACTATGCGGTGAACCGAATCATCCCCATGCTCAAGAAGGGCGAGATGATCGAGCACCGCGACGGCAAGATCGGTCCGGCAACCAAGGAATACACCGGCGATTTCACCATTGACGAGAAGGCCAAGTCGGCGGCTCTCACCGAAGAGGGGGTCGCCAGGGTGGAAAAGCTGCTCGGCGTGGAGAATCTCTACGAGCCGCGCAACATCGAGATCCTGCACCACGTCAATCAGGCTCTCAAGGCCCACGCCCTGTTCAAGCGCGACGTCGATTATGTCGTCAAGGATGGCGAGGTGATGATCGTCGACGAGTTTACCGGCCGGCTGATGCCGGGGCGGCGCTGGAGCGACGGGCTGCACCAGGCGGTGGAGGCCAAGGAAGGGGTCAAGATCGAGAGCGAGAACCAGACTCTGGCCACGATCACCTTCCAGAACTATTTCCGCATGTACGACAAGCTCGCGGGGATGACCGGTACCGCCGATACCGAGGCGGCCGAGTTCGCCGAGATCTACAAGCTGGAGGTGATGGTCATCCCGACCAACCGGCCGATGGTCCGCAAGGACCAGTCCGACGTCATCTACAAGACTGAGAAGGAGAAGTTTAACGCGGCCATCGAAGATATCGTGGAGCGACATCGCCAGGGGCAGCCGACGCTGGTCGGTACCATCTCCATCGAAAAGTCGGAAGTCCTCTCCGAGATGCTCAAAAAGCGGGGGATCCCGCACAACGTGCTCAATGCCAAGCACCACGAGAAGGAAGCCGAAATCGTCGCCCAGGCCGGCCGCAAAGGGGCCGTCACCATCGCCACCAACATGGCCGGCCGCGGCACCGACATCGTGCTCGGCGGCAATCCCGAGATGCTCGCCCGGCGCGAGGCGGCCACCGCCGAGGATCCCGAGGGGGCTTATGGTCTGCTCCTGGAAAAGTCCCGTGCACTGTGCGCTGCCGATAAGGAGGCGGTACGGGCAGCCGGTGGCCTCTATATTCTCGGCACCGAGCGGCACGAGTCGCGGCGAATCGACAATCAGCTGCGCGGCCGAGCAGGCCGCCAGGGGGACGCCGGCGAGAGCCGTTTCTACCTCTCGCTGGAGGATGATCTGCTTCGTATCTTCGGCTCGCACCGGGTCGCCTTCGTCATGGAGAAGCTGCGCATCCCTGAAAACGAACCGATCGAGCACGGCATGATCTCCAAGGCGATCGAAAACGCCCAGAAGAAAGTGGAGGGGCACAACTTCGAGATCCGCAAGCACCTCATCGAGTATGACGACGTGATGAACAAGCAGCGGGAGGTGATTTACACCCAGCGCAAGGAGGTGCTGGCCGGTGAGAATATCCGCGAGACGGTCGAGGGGATTATTGCCGAAACGGTCGAGGACATGGTGTCGACCTTCTGCCCGGAGAAGACCTCGCCAGCTGACTGGAACTGGGAGAACCTGGCGGAAGACTTCGCCAACCAGTTCTATTTTGCCGCCGAACTTGCCGACACCGCCGAACGTGGTCTGACCCAGGCCATGATCGAGGAACGGCTCAAGCAGCAGGTTGCCGTCCGCCTGGCCGAGCGCGAGGCGGAATTCACTCCGCCGGTCATGGTCCACCTGATGAAGGTTCTTCTGCTGCAGACCATCGATGTCCAGTGGAAGGACCACGTGCTCTCCATCGACCACCTCAAGGAGGGGATCGGCCTACGCGGCTACGGCCAGAAGAACCCCAAGGAGGAGTACAAGAAGGAAGCCTATGGGCTTTTCATGGAGATGATGGGGCGCATCCGCCAGGAGGTCATCCAGAAGCTGTTCCGTGTCCAGCTCGCCCGCGAGGACGATGTGGAGCGCATGGAAGAAACCGAGCAGCGCCGGCGCAGGCTGGTGCTGAGCCGGGCCGGTGGCGGCGATCAGGCGCCGAAGCCGGCGACCCGCGACGAGGACAAGGTGGGGCGAAACGACCCCTGCCCCTGTGGGAGCGGGCAGAAGTACAAGAAATGTTGCGGGAAATAGCAGGCTGAGGAAAAACGCCCATCTGCGGCGTTGCCCTCGTTCTCGTCGCTGCGACGTACCCGTCTGGTACGCCTCACTCCTCGAACTTCGGGCGCCTTGCATCTGGACGTTTTTGCTCAGCCTGGGAAAAACCAATCGGGGTAGCTGCCATGAAAAAAGAGGAAATCCTTAAGGTTCGCGGATTCAAGTTCGCCGCCCGTCCGGCAGGGATCAAAAAGTCGGGAAAGCTCGATCTGTCGTTGATCTATTCGGAAGTTCCGGCCCGCTGCGCCGGCGTCTTCACCACCAACAAGGTGGTGGCCGCCCCGGTGGTCGTGACCAACCCCCGAATCCGCCAGGGGAGCTGCCAGGCGATCCTGATCAACAGCGGCAACGCCAACGCCTGCACCGGCGAACAGGGGCTGCGTGATGCCCTGCGCTGCGGCGAGTTGACGGCCCACGCCCTCGGCATCGCCGAAGACCTGGTGGCGGTCTCCTCCACCGGGGTGATCGGGGCCCCCCTGCCGATGGAGAAGTTCGAGCGGCACATTCCCCTGCTCCCCTCGGAACTCGATGCCGAATATGCCGGCCGGGCCGCCGAGGCAATCATGACCACCGACGCCTTCGTCAAGCTCGCATCGGCAACCGACACCGTTGACGGCCAGGATTATACCCTTCTCGGCATGGCCAAGGGAGCAGGAATGATCCACCCCAACATGGCCACCATGCTCGCCTTCGTCTGTACCGACGCCCTGGTCGACCCCCATTTTCTCGACCAGACGCTGCGCCAGGCGGTGGAGCGGTCGTTCAACAGCATCACCGTCGACGGCGACACTTCCACCAACGACATGGTCATCGTGCTGGCCAACGGCCTGGCCGGCAATCGCGAGATACGCGGCGGCAGCGAAGAGGGTGCCGTTTTCGCCGGCAAACTGGCGGCAGTACTGCTCGATCTGGCCAAGATGATCGTCAAGGACGGCGAGGGGGCCACCAAGCTGGTGGAGGTGGTGGTCCGGGGTGCGCTCAGCGACGACGAGGCCCGGCTCGCCGCCCGCAGCGTGGCGACTTCGAGCCTGGTCAAGACCGCATTCTTTGGTGAGGATGCCAACTGGGGCCGGATCATCGCCGCAGTCGGTTATTCCGGCGCCGAAGTAGACCCCGACAAGGTCGAAATCCTCTTTGGCGAAGTTCCCGTTGTGCGCGGCGGGGTGAGCACCGGCAAGGCTCTTGAGGAGCAGGCAACGGCGGTGCTGAAGACCCCCGAGTTTACCGTCACCATCGACCTGCACCTCGGCCCCGGCCAGTCGGCCTACTATACATCGGACCTGACCTACGACTACGTCAAGTGCAACGCGGCGTACAGAACCTGAAAGGCAAGGATGAAGGATGAGGGAGGAAGGATGAACATTTATTCCTCCTTCCTCCTTCATCCCTCCTACTTGTAATGATCTCTCCTGCCCGCCATATCGACCATACCCTTTTGAAAGCCGATGCCACCGCCGACCAGATTCGCCGACTCTGCGAAGAGGCGGTGGAATATGGTTTCGCTTCGGTCTGTATCCCGCCCGTCTACGTTCCGCTGGCTGCCGCTCAACTCTACGGCTCGGAGGTGGCGGTGGGGACCGTGGTCGGCTTTCCGCTCGGCTACAGCACCGCTGCCGCCAAGGTCTGCGAAACGCGGGAGGCGGTGGCCGCCGGTGCCGGCGAGATCGATATGGTGATTCACCTGGGGGCGGCTCTTGCCGGGCGCCTGCAGGCGGTGGAGGCTGAGATCCGGGAGGTGACGAAGGCCGCCCGAAGCGCCAGGGTCAAGGTAATCCTCGAGTGCTGTTATCTGGATGATCCGCTCAAAGCCGCGCTGGTCGAGCGGGTGGTGGCGGGAGGGGCGGCCTACGTCAAGACGTCGACCGGTTTCGGCAGCGGCGGCGCCACCGAGGCCGATGTCCGCCTGCTTGCAGCGGCGGCGGCCGGCCGTGTCGGCGTCAAAGCCGCCGGCGGTATCCGTGACTGGGCCACCTGTCGAGCCATGCTGATCGCCGGAGCGACCCGCATCGGCAGCAGTTCAGGCATCTCCATATTGAGCCAGTGGCGGCTGGGGGAGGGGCAATGAGAGCAGGCAAGGTCTGGCGGCGGGTAGTCCTCATCACGCTCGACGGAGTAGGGGTCGGCGCGCTTCCCGATGCCGAACGCTACGGCGATGCCGGTGCCAATACCCTGCTGCATGTTGCCGAGGCCTGCGGCGGTCTGCAACTGCCGACGCTGCGGCAGCTTGGCCTGGGCAACATCCAGCCCATGCCCGGCGTTGCCCCTGTCGTTTCGCCGGCCGCCGGCTTCGGCCGGATGCGCGAACGCTCCGCCGGCAAGGATACGACGACCGGGCACTGGGAGTTGGCGGGAGTGCAGCAGGAAGAGCCTTTCCCGACCTGCCCGGAAGGATTTCCGGACGAGCTCATCGCCGCATTTCGCCGGGAGACGGGGCTCGACCCTTTGGGCAACGTTGCCGCCAGCGGCACCGAAATTCTCCGTCTCCTCGGCGAAGAGCACCTGCGCAGCGGTCGTCCCATCGTCTATACCAGTGCCGATTCGGTTTTTCAGATTGCCGCCCACGAAGAAATCATCCCGGTCGAGCGGCTCTACGAGATCTGCCGAATCGCCCGGCGGCTGCTTGACCCCTACCGGGTCGGACGGGTGATTGCCCGTCCCTTTCTCGGCACCTGTGCGGCCGATTTCAAGCGCACCTCCCGCCGGCACGATTTTTCCCTCCCGCCGACGGCGCCTACCGTTCTCGATCTCCTGTCCGCCGCCGGCCTTACCGTTTACGGGGTGGGGAAAATCCGGGACATCTTCACCGGTCGGGGAATTACGGACTACGTGTACAGCGAGAGCAACGCCGACGGCATGGAAAAAACGCTGGCCGCTCTCGAACAGATCGGGCGCGGGCTCCTCTTTACCAATCTGGTCGATTTCGACATGCTCTACGGCCATCGCCTCGACGGCTGCGGTTTCGGCCGGGCGCTCGAAGCCTTCGATCGCTGGCTCCCCACGCTGCTGGCAGCGCTCGAAGATGATGATCTGCTGCTGATTACCGCCGACCACGGCTGTGATCCGACAACCTCGGGAACCGACCACAGCCGCGAGTTCGTTCCCCTGCTGGCCTGGCATCGACAGCTGGCAGCCGGCCGGGATCTGGGTGAAAGGGAGAGTTTTGCCGATGTGGCCGCAACCGTGGCCGAGGCGTTCGGTCTGGTGTGGGAGGGCGGGGGGCAGAGCGTGCTGGCGGAGCTTGCCGCTGACGCAAAACCGGGATCAGGCCGGGCCTGATCAGGCCGGGTCAAGCCGCAGCGTTATCCCGCCTTCTTTGGCCTTTGTCGACGCGAGGCGGAGTTGTTCGCCGCCGGGGCGGGCGGCAAGGTCGCCGATAAAGCGGTGTTCGAGGAATGCCTGCAGCGCCAGGAGGGCCTCCTGGCTCAGTTCGGCGAACTCGATGCCGATGCCCTGGAAGTAGTTGTTGCCGGGGCCGGGTTCGACCCGGTAGAGGATGCGGCCAGCGAGCTCCAACTCCTGCTTCATCCCCATCAACGGGATGACCACCCGCAATAGCGCGTCCTCCGCAGGCCGGAAGCCGGTCTTGACGAAAAGGCCGTTGGTGCTGAGGCTGAGCACCTCGGCAAGATGGCAGCTTTCACCGGTACAGAGCATGCCTGGAAGATGGATGGCCAGGCGCAGGTTGCGACGGGGATGCTTTTCCAGGTGTTTTTGGATCAGGGAGAAAAGAGAGAAGAGGTCGGGAGGGACCCCGAGCGTCTCATGCGGAACCGCTATGGGGACGGCATCCTGCTCCTCCTGCAGGACGATGAGCGGGCCTTTCGCTTCGCTGACGTGGCGAATCACGGCTCGGGTGAGAGAACTGTCCGGCTCCCTGAGAAGCCGGGCACCCATGACAAGAAGATCCGGCGAGGTCTCCCTGATGAGTTCCACGAGCTGCGCCGGACGGGAGGACACGAGGACCCGATATCCCCAGTGGCGCAGGATGACTTCGAGAGTCGACAGAAGATCTTCGCAGATGTCACCGATCAGCAGGCGTTTCATGGGGGTCCCTTGCGGCAGTGTTGGAGAGAATGTAAATTAGTCGCAATGGTTGGTCAAGTGGAAAGGGCGGCATCTGCTGCCGCCCACCCACGGGAATGGGCTGACATGACAGCTTGCACGTGAGGAGGAGAAGATGAAGATTCACAGATTGGTAATGTTTCTGCTGACGTTGTGCTGCCTGCCGGCGGCCGCCCTGGCCCTTCAGGTTAGTGAAGCCGTGATCACCACGCAGATCAGCGACCGTGCGCCGGTTGATGCGATCCAGAGCTACCCGGCATCGGTGGAAAGGCTTTTCTGTTTTACGCGGGTGAGCGGGGCCGCAGAAGACACTTCGATTACCCACGTCTGGTACTTGCGCGACAAAGAGATGTCGCGCGTCGAGCTGCCGGTTCGTTCAGGCGACTGGCGGACATGGTCGTCGAAAACGATATTTCACGGATCGGCCGGCGACTGGAAAGTCGATGTGCTGGATGCCGAAGGAAAACTGCTGGAATCCATCTCCTTTACCCTCAACTGAGGGCGGCAAGCTTTCGTCGCCGGGCAGCTGCCGATAATAGCGAAGAAGGAACTTCCGCAACAAAAAAGCGCCCCGGCCGGGGCGCTTTTTTGTTGCGGAAGCAAACCGATTACTTTTTCTTTTTCCCCTTGCCGCGAGCTGCACGGGCTTTGGCCAGATTCTCGCCGAGGCCGCGCTCGACGGCCATCTGCCGGCGGCTTTCGGAATAGGAACGGGCAGCCAGCGGCTGGCTGCGGGGGATGTCGAACTGCTTGCGGTATTCTCCGGGTTTCAACCCGTGCGCGGTTTTCAAGTGCCGGGCCAGAGTCTTCATCTCCTTGCCGCAGAGCATGCAGACCACTTTGTCCTTGCCAAAAGCCTTCTTCCGGGAAATGGTCGGTGCCCCGGTCACTTCCTCGACGACCTCGGCAGTTACGGCTTCACCTTTTTCCAGGGCGGTGAGAGCCTTGTGGATTTCCGAAAGTTCGGCGATCAACTCCTCCTTGGTCAGAGAGGTGCTGGATGCATGGGCAGCGACGATCTCGGCAGCCATTTCGAGCAGTGTTGCCATGTTGTTCCTCCTTGTTTTGAACTAGTTTTTTCCATATTGAGTTTGAAAGTGACATTACTAATACAACAATTTTTTTTAAAATCAAGTGAAAAGACAGTTTTTTCGGTCCAAACGGCTGTCAGATACGATTCTTTTCCATTCTTGAGTCAGATTCGCTCATGGTTTGCACTTGCTTGATGCTGTCATCAAATCCTTTGGTCCTAACCCATCGAACCAGGTTCTTTTATGTTCAGAATGGGCCGGACATGCATTTCCCTCTGGTCTGTGCACAATCGCCGACCTTGACGGTAGGCTCAGCGGGTATCGATAATTTGTTTGCACAGTCCAATCAGGTGGGGTATAGATTGAACACGCTGACCATCTCGACGTCTCAGGACTTTTACAGATGAACATACGCTCGCTTCTCGAACGTCGGGAGAAGGAAACCTTATCCCGTTTTGCCTGTCTCAGCGGTCAGAGCGTGGGCCGTCTTCACGAAGAGGAACCGTGTTCGATCAGGACCGCTTTTCAACACGATCGTGATCGGATTCTCCACAGCAAGTCATTCCGCCGTCTCAAGCAGAAGACACAGGTATTTCTTTCCCCCGAGGGGGATCATTACCGTACCCGCCTGACCCATACCCTGGAGGTTTCGCAAATCGCCCGCACCGTGGCGCGCGCCCTGGCTCTCAATGAAGACCTGACCGAAGCGATTGCCCTCGGCCATGACCTGGGGCATACCCCCTTCGGCCATGCCGGCGAGCGGGTGCTCGACACGTTGGTCCCCGGCGGCTTTCGCCACGTCCGGCAGAGCCTGAGGGTGGTCGATGTGCTGGAGAAGGACGGAGCAGGGCTGAATCTGACGGCCGAAGTGCGCGATGGCATTTTGAAGCACTCGAAGGGGACGGGGCCTCTGCTGAGCGATGACCCCGCGGTGTTGGCGACCACCCTGGAGGGGAGAATTGTGCGGTTGGCGGATATCATTGCTTACATCAACCATGACCTGGATGATGCCCTGCGAGCGGGGTTGATCGATGCGGGGCGGATTCCCGGCAGCGTCTCCATGGTGCTGGGCGTTACCCACTCCCGGCGTATCGATACCATGGTCCGGGACATGATCGAAGCCTCGCTGGCCACCGGCGGCTCGGAAATCCATCTGTCGCCGGCGGTGAGCAAGGCAGTTAGCGAACTGCGCGACTGGCTCTTCGAGCATGTCTACCGGGTCAACACGGTGCACGACGATTTCGTCAAAGCGTCTCGCATTCTGCGTGATCTGTTTCTCTGCTTTTCTGCCGATGAGGAAATGCTGGTCGCCCAGGGAGGGCGACGCTACGCCGGCGACTCCCTGGTGGTTTCGACTGCCGATTTTGTCGCCGGCATGACCGACCGCTTTGCCATGAATCTTTATCAAAGGCTCTTTCTTCCGCAGCCCTGGAAGCTCCTGTAAGGCACCATAACCCCTTGAATTTCCCGGTTAAAAAACTTGACACTCGAAAGGGGCGTGTGGTAGCGTTTAGGGCGCTTTGTGCCCGTTTTTGCGGGCTGGCGGAGAGTGACGGCAAGGCGGATTCTGGTATGATGCCCGCCTCAGGCTCGCTGTTCGCTGCTGGATGCCGATGCTCTGGCGACTGCGCTGCACAGAATGCATTTTGAGGCACCCTCCCGTATCGGGAGCAAGGAGGCTTGAATGAGTAAAAAACTGTTGTTGGCCGACGACAGTATCACTATCCAGAAGGTCATTGGCATTACTTTCGCCAATGAGGATTACGAACTCACCGTCGTCGACAATGGTGATGCGGCGCTGGAAAAGGCCCGGAGCGAGAATCCCGACCTGATTCTCGCCGATGTATTCATGCCCGGCAAAAACGGCTACGAACTCTGTGCCGCCGTTCGGCAGGACCCGATGCTCCGGGGCGTTCCCGTCCTGCTGCTGACCGGAACCTTTGAGCCGTTCGACGAGAACAAGGCCCGGGCAGCGGGTGCCGACAGCTGGATTGCCAAACCGTTCGAATCCCAGGCACTGATCGACCGTGTGGAAGAGTTGCTGGCGCGGCCGCAACCGCAGGCGTCACCTGCCGTCGAGCCACCGGTGGCCGCGGCCGTTGCCCCGGCTGCCCCGGCGTCCGAGGCTGCTGCCGATATCTGGGGAGATCTGGCCGAGTCAGGAGGTGCCGAGGCCGAGACGGTGCAGCCTGCCGAGACCTTTGCCGAGGCTTTCTCCCCGGCTGAGCCGCTGACCCCGGCTGCCGAGGAAGCGGCGGCGTTCGAGGAGGACATCTGGGGGGCTGTCTCCTTCGACGAAGAGGATTTGCTGGCCGGGGAACCGCTCGACGAGACGGCCGGGGATATCTGGGGTTCCATTGAAGAGGAAGTAGCGGTCGCCGAAGCTCCGCCGTCTGCTATCACCGACGAATCATTTCTCTTCGAAGAGGAGTCGCTCGCCGAGGTGACGCCGCCCGCCGAATTCGGGGCTCCGCCGGCGATTGAAGAATTCGTCTTCGAGGATGAGGAGGTTCCCTTGGCGCCGACTGTCGCCGGCGAACCGCAAGAATTGGAAGAAGACATTCTGCCCCTGGACGAGTTCGATATCCTCGAGGAGGAAGAACTTGCCGAAATGGCGGCACCACCATCCGGGGAGGATTTTGCCTTTGCCGGGGGAGATGAAGTCTTCCCCTCCGAGCCGCCGGCAGCACCCGTCGGATTCGGTGAGGCGCCGGATTTCGAGGAGGAGATGGCAATCGGCGAAGAGCCGATTCCCTTTGAAGAGGAGTTTGCCTTGACCGAGGAAGGTCCCGAGTGGGGGATCGCCGAAGGGCCGGGCGTCGTCGCCATCGAGCCTTCGGCGCCGCCTGCCGGGGAGTTCTTCGTCACCCCTGCCGAGACGGCCATGGAACCGGAGGCGGTTGCCGCACCGGTGGTTGCCACCGCTGTCGAGGAGCGGGTCCGCACTTTTTCCGAGGATGAGCTGGCGAGGATCGTGGAACGGGTGGCCGGTTCGGTAATCGAGCGGCTGGCCGGTTCGGTGCTGGAAAAAATCGCCTGGGAAGTGGTCCCCGATCTGGCCGAAAATCTGGTCAAGGAAGAAATCCGCAAGATCAAGGAAGGGGCGCAATAGGGCGGTCCAAGGTCCCGGGTCCCGAGTCCAAGGTCCAAAGGTCACATATCAGAGCATTGACGCGGGGAATGGGGATTGCTAGAATCCCCGTTCCCTTTTCTGCATCTTCAATCCGCCCGCCGGGCGCCCGATAATGAAACTCCGGAAGGATCAGCCAGTTATGGAACCGAAGCTCGCCAAGGGATACGAACCGCACGAGGTGGAAG
>DATBML010000407.1:0-9708 GCA_036554885.1 Desulfuromonadales bacterium | reverse complement strand
CCTCGTAGACCAGTTCCACCGGCAGGCCGTCGACCTTCGGCTGGACGAGTAGCGATGCTCCGTCACTTGCCTTCTCCACTCTGCGCAGCAGCGCTTCGACCGCCTCCGCATCCGCCGACGACTCCAGGCTGAGCATCGGCTGCGCGTGCGCCACTTTCGGCGCCCGGACATCGAGGCCGCCGCCCACCTTCCGCGTCGGAGAATTGGGTGCCGTCAGTGCTGGGAAGCAGGTTTCCAGGCGGACCAGTTCTGCCAGCAGCCGGTCATATTCCTCATCCGAGATTATCGGGTGCAGCTCCTTGTAGTAGAGGTGATCGTGATAGCGAATCTCGTCCCCGAGCTCCTTCATGCTCTGCCGGGCAGAATCGGCGGAAAGCTCCGGACAGGTGGCGGCGAAGCAGAGAACAGGGACGAGCAGTAGAAAAAGCGTGACAAAAGGCGTGCGGATCATTTTCCCCCTCCATGGGCAAACGAGCAAAAAATGAATGAACAAAAAAAAGACCGTTCCTCACGCGACGCCGCGACGATCGCAACGATTTGTAAAAGATGCTCGAACGACTTCCGTTGCGCCGTCGCGTCGTTGCGTGAGACTGTTTTTCCGGGATTATGACGCAAAAAAGCCGCCCGGCATCACGGCGATGCAGGCGGCTTTCCATATAATTGATCGAATTTCGGGCCATCTCTCCCCCCGGCGAAAGGCACCGCTCATTCTTACAATCTTTTCCCCGGAACTGTCAACCGTTTCGAGACACCATTCCTACGGTTCAGCCGGCTCCAGCCGCACCAGGACGCCGTCGCTCTCGTCGGTGAGCAGGTAGAGATAACCGTCGGGTCCCTGGCGCACGTCGCGGATACGCCCCAGCACCCCCTTGAGCATTCGCTCCTCGCTCACCACCTTCTCGCCGTCGAGCCGCAGCCGGACCAGCATTTCGTCGCGCAGAGCGCCGACGAAGAGGTCGCCACGCCAGCGTGGGAATTTATCTCCGGTGTAGAACGCCAGGCCGGAAGGGGCGATGGAGGGGACCCAGTAATGAAGAGGTTGTGCCATGCCAGGCTTGTGCGTCCCCTCGCCGATGCGGGTGCCGATGCCGTAGTTGACGCCGTAGGTGATAACCGGCCAGCCGTAGTTGACGCCGGCACGCATCACGTTGATCTCGTCGCCTCCCTGCGGTCCGTGCTCGTGCGCCCAGAGTTCGCCGGTCTGTGGGTGCAGCGCCGCGCCCTGCATGTTGCGGTTGCCGAGCGTATACTTTTCCGGTTTCCAGCCGGGCTTGCCGACGAAGGGGTTGTCGGCAGGCACCCGCCCGTCGTCGTGCAGGCGGATCACCGAGCCGGCGTGGTCGTCCGGCCGCTGCGCGCGCTCCTTGTCGCCGCGGTCGCCGAGGGTGATGTAGAGGTAGCCCGACCGGTCGAAGACGAGGCGGGAGCCGAAATGCTGGCGTGCGTCCGACTTGGGCTCCATGCGGAAAATAACCTGAACCTCCTCCAGCCGGTTGCCGACGAGCCTGCCGCGGGCAACCTCGGTGCCGATGCCGCCTTTTCCGGACCCGGCATACGAGAGATACACGAGGCTGTTATCGGCAAAGCGAGGGTGCAGGGCGACATCGAGCAGTCCCCCCTGGCCGCGCGCGGCGACCTTGGGCACCCCGGAGACCGGCCGCGGCTCGAGTCTGCCGTCCAGGACGATGCGCAGCCGCCCCGGCCGCTCGGTCACCAGCATCCGGCCATCGGGGAGAAAGGCGAGGCCCCAGGGGTGTTCGAGACCTGCGACGATCTTGACCACGCGGAAGGCATGTTCCCGGCTCTTGATCGTCTGCGCCCCGGCAGTGCCGGTGTCCAGAACGAGAGCGGCGACTGCAGCGAGCGCAACCGCCAGCCGGATGGTATGACAGGGTCCGATCATTTTTGGTGACTCCGCTCCGGGCAGGCACGACGGCCTGCCCCTATTCGAGTTGCTTCCGCAGATGCTCGATGGTTGCCGGCCAGGCCTTGCGGGACGCCTCCAGGTTGGCGCCTTCCCGGGAATCCTGGGCCCGCAGGAAGCCATGACCCGCCCCGGGGTAGGTGTGGGTGACAATGCTCCTGCCCAGTTCCAGCATCTTTTGGGCAGCCGGTTCGACCGTGACGTTGACGCGGGCGTCATCCTCGCCGTAAAGCCCCAGCACCGCCGCCCGGATTTTTGCCAGGAGGGCGAAGTCCGGCGAGGTGCCGTAATAGACCACTGCGGCGTCGAGCTCGGGCTGCGCCGTGGCGTAGAAGAAGCTCTGGGCGCCGCCCCAGCAGAATCCCACCGTCGCCAACTTGTCCGTAGCCGCCGGGAGCGCCGCCCCGTAGCGGGCCACGGCGTCCAGAATGCCGGTCACCTGCTGCGGCTGAATCTCCCGCACCGCCTTGACCACATCGTCGCGGCTGGCGAAAGCTGCGGTGTCGCCGCCCCCCGGGCCCAGTCCGCTGAGGAAGTCCGGGGCCAGAGCGATGAATCCGGCCGCCGCCAGGCTGTCGGCGACGGCCCGAATCCAGTCGGTGAGTCCGTAAACCTCGTGGATGACGATCACCACCGGCGCCTTTTCCTTGCGTTCGGGGAAGGCGACGAAGGTGGAAAGCTTCCTTTCTGACCCGGGTAGGGCAATGCTCACCCACTCGTGGTGGCGGGGTGAAGACTCCAGGAATGCCTTGGCGCCGGCCTCAGCGGGGGGGAGGAGGTCGGCCGCCGCGACCGGGAGGGCGGCCAGGGTAAGGATGGCCACGGCTATCCACAATGACACGCGGAGACGAAACGGCGATGGCATGGCGAACTCCTTTCAGAAAAAATTCCGCTAGGGGCATTTGCCCGGTATCCGGGGAGAAGCCTGTTCATGCCCTATTATATCGTGGCTGGGGAGAAAGGTTGCGGGCGAGGCGGAACCGAAAGGGGAGGGGCGAGTGGCGGCGCTTAATGTTGCGGGAGAGCGTGCAGGGATATGCCCTTCTCCTTCCAGAAACGCTCGGCGCCGGCGTGCAGGGGTATCTTCACCCCCATCAGCCCCTTGGCGATCTCGAGGTCCCAGGCGGCGGGGTGAGCCGTGTGCATCCGCTCCAATCCATTTTCGCTGAACAGGGACTGCAGGGCGTTGTAGACGAACTCCTCGCTCAGTGCCGGGCTGGCGACCCAGAGGGCGGCGTCCTGGAAAGTGAGGATATCCTGTTCCTGTCCACGATAGGTTTCGGCTGGGATGTTGGCGTAGGCATAGAAAGGGTAGGCGGAGAAGAAGCCTCCTCCCAGAGCCGAGTCGTAGAGATCGATCAGGCGCAGCGGCATCTCCTGGCCGACTTCCAGCAGGTATTCACTCGGGTAGCCGACCTGGAGCCAGACCGCATCGACGTTGCCACGGCGCAGGTCCTCCATGCCGACCGCGTATCCCTCGTGCATCGGGATGATGCTCCCCCACATCCCGATGCTCTCGAAGAAGCGCCTGGCGGCCTGCGCCGAGCCGGAACCGGCGCTGCCGATGGCGACCCGCCGTCCGCGCAGCTCCGGCACGGTGCGGATCGAGCTATGGCTGGAAACCACCAGATGGGCGGTGGCGCCGTAAAGGCGGGTGAGCGCGAGGACGCCGGTCGTCGGCGGTAGATTCTCCTTGAGTCGTCCCTGCCGACCGAGGTAGGCGTCGCCGGCGAAGACCAGACCCATGGCGAGGTCACTCCGCTGGACGGCAAGAAGATTGGCCACCGAGCCGCCGGAAGGAATCGCCGCCACGCGGACCCCGGCAAGCCGCGCATTAAGAATCTCGGCGATGCCGGCAGCTATTACCTCGAAAGTGCCGCCGCGCGGGCCTCCACCAAGCTTCAACTCGTTTTTGCGCGGCCGGCAGCTGCCGGCCGCCAGCGCCAGAAGCAGCACAAGCAGAAGCCCCCAGACAGCGAACGTCGGTGCCCGCTTCACCCTCATCCGGTGTTCCTTTCCATTGCGATCGCGCAATCCCTGGAAATTATAAGCGGAGCCGGAACGGATTCAACCGGGAGAGGGATATCCCGGGGAGCTGACAAAAAAAATTGCCCCGGCATTGCAGCCGGGGCCAGGAAGAGAGAGGAGTATCTTCGCGGGTGGTGGCGGTCAGTCGAGAGTTTCGGCAAGCAGTTCGATGGTGTGGGCAGCGCGTACCGCCGTTCCCTGTTTTTCCAGGCCGCCGCGGATCTGCATCAGGCAGCCGGGGCAGTCCATGGCGACGCAGGCGGCACCGGTCTTTTCGATGTCGGCCACCTTGTCGGCCAGGATGTTGCGGGCGATGTTGGGGTGGCTGGTGAAGGAATAGGAGCCGCCGAAACCGCAGCAGCGGTCGGCGTGTGCCATCTCCACCACCTCACGGCCGGAGGCGGCGAGCAGCGAGCGCGGCTGCTGCCAGACGCCGGCGCCGCGCTTGAGGTGGCAGGAATCGTGATAGGTAACCTTGACCGGGTCGGCCATTCCCTTGAAGGCATCGGCGGCATCGAGGACATCGGCAATGAACTTGGCGGCGTCCATGGTGATTGCTGAGAGATGCTCCGCCTTTTCGGCCCAGACCGGGTTGTCCCGGAGATGGTCGACGAAGTCGCGTTGCAGGGCCATGGAGCAGGTCGGGCAGGTGGTCAGCACGTAGTCGGGATTCCCGGCGAGCATCGCGCCGACATTCTGCTCAGCCAGTTCGACGGCAGTCTCCCGGTCGCCGGAGTAGAGAGCGGGGATGCCGCAGCAGTTCTGCTCCTGCGGATAGAAGACTTCGACGCCGAGGTGGTTCATCACCTTGACCAGATCTCGGCCCAGTTCGGGATAGAGAAAGTCGTTGGCGCAGCCGCCAAAAAAGGCGACCCGGTAGCGTGGATTCTCCACCTTCTGCGGAATCTGGTCGAAGATGTCGCGCAGCGGCTTTTCGGCGATGGCCGGCAGGGTGCGCCATTCGGTCAGCGACGAGAAGAACATCGGCAGATGGCGGATGGTCCGCTCGCCCTTGGTCACCGGCTTCTGCAGCAGACTGGCGGCGCGGATCAGGGTGTGAAAGAGCTTCCGGTTGCGCATCACGCGCTTGAAGACCAGCGATTTGCCGGCGCCTATGCCCTCCTCCTCGCCGACCACCTCGCGCAGGTGCAGGATGATGCTCTCCAGGTCGATCTGGCTCGGGCAGACCGCCACGCAGGCACGGCAGCCGATGCAGGCGCGGACGATCTCCGCCGCCTTGTCGAGGCCGTGGAAGAAGGCGGTGAGGATGATGCCGATGGCGCTGATGTAGATGTGGCCGAAGACGTGGCCGCCGACTGTCTGGTAGACCGGGCAGACGTTGGCGCAGGCGCCGCACTTGATGCAGCGCAGGGCGTCGCGGCAGTGGGGGGAGTCGGCCAGCGCGGTGCGGCCGTTGTCGAGCAGCACGATGTGCAGCTCTTTTTCCGCCTCGCCGCAGGGCACGGCGCCGGTGATCCAACTGACGTAGGAGGTCAGCAGCTGGCCGGTGGCGTTCTTCGGCAGCACCTGGAGGATGCGGGCGGCGTCTTCCAGCTTCGGCACCAGCTTCTCGATACCGACCAGAGCAACGTGGATCTTCGGCAGGGTGGTGACCAGTCGGGCGTTCCCTTCGTTGGTCACCAGGGCGATTCCCCCGGTCTCGGCGACGGCGATGTTGGCGCCGGAGATCCCCATGTCGGCATCGAGGTAGCCCTGGCGCAGCTGTTCACGGGCTACCCGCACCAGGTGTTCGATCTCGGCCGGCTCCTGGCGGCCGGTCACCTTGCCGAAGAGCTCGGCGACCTCTTCCTTGAACATGTGGATGGCCGGCATCACCATGTGGCTGGGCCGCTGGCCGGCGAGCTGGATGATCCATTCGCCGAGATCGGTTTCCAACGCCCGTACGCCCGCCTTCTCCAGCGCCTTGTTGAGATGGATCTCCTCACTCGCCATGCTCTTGCTCTTGACCGCGAGCTTCACCCCGCGCTCCCTGGCCAGGTTGGCAATGTACTCGTTGGCCTCCTCGGCAGTGCGGGCGAAAAAAACGGTCGCCCCGGCGGCCTCGGCGTTGCGGGTAAACTCTTCGAGGTACAGGTCCTGGTGTTCGCGCACCTCGTCCTTGCTGGCGGCGATGCCGCTGCGCAGCACCTCGAAATCGAGGCCGGCAAAGGCGTTCTGGCGAGCGACGACGTAGGCGTCGGCAAAGCGGTGCAGGGCATCCTGCAGCTTCGGGGTGGCCAGTGCCTGATCGATGCGCTGCTTGTATTGGCGGTTGCGTTCTTTGTTCATGGCGGTTTCCTCTTGCCTGGCTGGTTTATCCGACAAGTCGGACTTGTCGGACGGGTCCGACCTGTCAAACTACATTTCCAGAAAATCCCCCGACAGCCCTTCCATCAACAAAATGTGCAACTCTTTCGGACCATGCACGCCGATGGTCAACACCCGCTCGATGTCGGCGGTGCGGGAGGGTCCGCTGATGTAGGCGAGGAAGTGTCGCGGTGATTTTTCCCGGAACTGCCGCAGATAGGGGATCGCGGCGAACCCGTCGGCGAAGATCTTGGCCGGGTCGAGCAGGACGAAGTGCCGCTCGGGAAGGGTAGTGGCCAGGCGGATGGCCTCGTCGGTACTCTCCAGCACCACGCTGCCGGTGTCGGCCAGAGCGAAGTTGGCCCCGGTTACCCCGGCATCAGCCATGGGAGCGTTCTGCCGCAACTCCTGGTCGGCGACCTCGCAGCCGGCTTCGCTCAGGCGTTTCCCCAGTTCAAGACGCATGCCGCTGGCAAAAGCCGGCAGCACGACTGGCCCCCGGACGCGGTCGCGAATATAGGCCGTCGCTTCTTCCACAGAAGTGACGGTCGTCACCTGCGCACCGACCTTGCGCGCCACCTCGATAAATTTTTCCAATTGTGCCGCATCCACCATACGCAACCCCCGATTAGTGGTCTTACCATTTCACTGTCTGACCTATCCTAAGCAAACCCCGTTGTCCATGTCAAGCCGATAATAACAGTGTTATGCAATAATTTAACACGTACGCCCCGGGCAACGCCCTGCATCGGGTACAATAAGCACCGGTGTATTCTTCGGGGTTGAGTTGTTTCGCGTTTGATTCATTATTGATTCAGCTGCATCATAATTGAATCATTGCTTGAGTCGGTTGCTTTGGGCTGTGGGTGGCGAACAAATCTGAATCGTGATTCATGTTTGCATCAATCGAGCAAGGTGTTTGTCCTGAATAAGAAGAAAACATAGCAAGTACGGAGTGTTGACAAATTGGCCCGCCACTTGCTGGCAGGCACTGTGAGATGTTAACCCATGCTGCTGGAGGTTTGATCCATGACTGAGGTTTTGATCATCGATGCTCTGCGGACCCCTTTCGGGTCCTTCGGCGGGACCCTCGCCGAGGTGTCCGCCCCGCAACTTGCCGCTCAGGTGTTGTCCCGGCTCCTGACGAAACACGGCCTGCCGGCTGCCGCGGTGGATGAGGTTATCCTCGGGCAGGTACTGCAAGGGGGCTGCGCTCAGGCCCCGGCCCGGCAGGCCATGCGATTTGCGGGGATACCCGACAGCGCCCATGCCATGACCATCAACAAGGTCTGCGGCAGCGGCCTGAAATCGTTGATGCTCGCCGCCCAGTCGATCCGGCTCGGCGACAGCAATGTGGTTCTTGCCGGCGGCATGGAGAGCATGTCGCTGGCTCCCTACGTCCTGCCCGGCGCCCGCTTCGGCCAGCGTATGGGCAACGGTGAGATGCTCGACCTGATGATTCACGACGGTCTGCGCGATCCCTACTCGGGCCGGCACATGGGGGAGATCACCGAAACCTGGATCGAGAAGTGCGGCCTTTCCCGGCAGGAGCAGGATGTCTTCGCCGAGCGCTCCTACCGCCTGGCGCAGACGGCTCTGGCCAACGGGACCTTTGTTGACGAACTGGTGCCCGTGGTCAGGCAGGGACGCAAGGGAGAGGTGGTGGTGACCGTTGATGAGGAACCGTCCAAGGTCGACTTCGAGCGCCTGCCCAGCCTCAAGAGCGTCTTCCGTAAAGACGGTACCATCACGGCCGGCAATGCCTCGACCATCAACGACGGTGCCGGCGCTGCGCTGCTGGTCAGCGAAAATGCGGCCAGGACGCACAATCTCCGGCCCGTCGCCCGCCTGGTCGCCTACGCCACCAACAGTATCGCGCCGGATCTCTTCGCCGAGGCTCCCGTCGTGGCAATACGCAAGGTAGCCGAGCGCGCCGGACTCAAGCTTTCCGACATCGGGCTTTTCGAGATCAACGAGGCCTTTGCCGCGGTGCCGCTGGTCGCCATCCGCGAACTCGGCCTCGACCCGGAGAAGGTCAACGTCAATGGCGGGGCCGTTGCCATCGGCCACCCCATCGGCGCCAGCGGCGCCCGGTTGGCAGCGACCCTGCTGCGGGAGATGCGCGTGCGCCGGGTCCGCTACGGTCTGGCAACTCTCTGCATCGGTGGCGGCGAGGCGGTAGCAGTCATTTTCGAAGCACTATAAAAAGGCTTTCAATACAGAGAGCGCAGAGATAACCGCAACGTCCGCAGAGAAACCTCAAGCCCAAATTCCTTTGCGGTCTCGGTTTTAGAACTCAGCGGTCTCTGCGTTGAGGCTCTTGGTTTGATTAACATTTCAAATCCTGAACTATAAAACTCAAAGTCGGAGGATTTTTGATGAAACCCATTTACCAAAACGCCGCCGAGGCCCTCGAAGGGGTAGTGCGCGACGGCATGACCATCGCCGCCGGCGGCTTCGGGCTGTGCGGCATTCCCGAAAACCTGATCGTCGCCTTGCGCGACAGCGGCGTGAAGGGCTTGACCGTCGTCAGCAACAATGCCGGAGTCGACGAGTTTGGTCTTGGCCTGCTGCTGCAGACACGCCAGATAAAAAAAATGA
The DNA here is from genome assembly GCA_036554885.1 of Desulfuromonadales bacterium. Classification (GTDB taxonomy): domain Bacteria; phylum Desulfobacterota; class Desulfuromonadia; order Desulfuromonadales; family DASPGW01; genus DASPGW01. Next base: position 848 of record DATBML010000407.1, on the reverse strand, counting down.
TCTCGTCCTACGTGGGAGAAAACGCCACCTTCGAGAGGCAGTTCCTTTCCGGCGAGTTGGAGCTTGAACTCACCCCGCAGGGAACTCTGGCGGAGAAACTGCGGGCCGGCGGTGCGGGGATTCCGGCTTTCTTTACCCGCACCGGTTACGGCACCCTGTTGGCCGAAGGCAAACGGGTCGAAAGGTTTGGCGACCAGGACTATGTGCTCGAACAGAGCATCACCGCCGATCTGGCCATCGTCAAGGCCTGGAAGGCCGACAAGGCGGGGAACCTGATCTACCGCTACACCGCCAGCAACTTCAACCCCGCCTGTGCCAAGGCCGGGCGCGTCACTATCGCCGAGGTCGAGGAACTCGTCGAAATCGGTGAGCTCGATCCTCTGGCGATTCACACCCCGGGCAACTATGTGGACCGGATCGTTGTGGGCGGCCGCTATGAAAAGCCGATCGAGCAGCGGACCCTCGCCGGCAAGGTGACGGTCAAAGGTTTTTCGCCGATTCGCGAGTGGCAGGCCAAACGCATCAGCCAGGAATTCCAGGACGGCATGTACGCCAATCTCGGCATCGGCATGCCGACCCTGGTCGCCAACTATATTCCCGAGAGCATCACCGTTACCCTGCACGCCGAAAACGGCCTGCTCGGCGTCGGGCCCTTTCCGGAGGAAGGGCAGGAAGATGCCGATCTGATCAACGCCGGCAAGCAGACGGTGACGGCCTTGCCCGGGGCCGCCTTCTTTGATTCCGCCGAGTCCTTCGCCATGGTGCGGGGCGGACACATCGACCTCTCGGTTCTGGGGGCCATGCAGGTATCCGAGTTCGGCGACCTGGCCAACTGGATGATCCCCGGC
>DATBML010000373.1:0-9178 GCA_036554885.1 Desulfuromonadales bacterium | reverse complement strand
ATGGCGCCTTTGTTGTCCCAAATGGTCAAATTGACTGGGTGCGAGCATAAAGAGAATCGTTAAACTCAGCGTTATGGCGACTGCAGACAGACCCTCAGGTTTTCCCCCAACTGCCGCATCAAGGAAAAGTACGCCTCTGGGCCGAGCTTAAGTCCGTCGCCGCCCAAGGGATCGAGAACCCCTTGCCGGGCACCGCTTCCCTCGATGACGGTGGCGACCAGCCGGGGGGTGAACTGGGGCTCGCTGAAGACGCACCGCGCTCCGCGGTCGCGGATTGTTTTTCGGATCTCCCGCAGCCGTTGCGCCCCCGGAGCCTGCTCCGGACTCAGAGTGATCGCGCCGGCCGCACTCAGGCCATAGCGGGCCTCGAAATACTGATAGGCGTCGTGGAAGACGATAAATGGTCGCCCACGTACCGGAGCAAGCTCCCGGTGCAGTTCCGCATCGAGGGCGTCCAGTTTCGTTGCCATCGCTTCGGCGTTGGCCTCCATTCGCGCGCGGTGCGCAGGGAAGACCCGGCCCAGCTCGGCAGCCGCCAGTCGAGCGACCACCTTGGCGTTGCGCGGATCGAGCCAGAGGTGCGGGTCCATCCCCTCCTCGGCGCCTTCATGGTCATGCCCATGGTTTTTCTCGCCGGCGTGCTCGTCGCTCGCATGGGAAGGGTGTTCGTCCGCGTCGTGCTCGTGGTTCTCCCAGACGCCGCCGCTGCGGACCGGCAGCAGGTGCATGCCCGGGGCCTCGATGACCGTGATGATCATTCCCCCCCTCCCCAACGATTGCAGCGGCTTGATCAGGAACGTCTCCAACTCCGGGCCGATCCAGAAGATGACATCGGCCCGGGCCAGCGCTCTGGCCTGCGAAGGACGAAGGGCGTAGCTGTGGGGGGACTCCCCGCCGGAAAGAAGCAATTCCGGAACGGCCACTTCCGCCATGACCCCGGCGACGATCGAGTGCAGCGGCTTGATGCTCACCACCACCCGAGGCGCCTCGGCGGCTTGGAGCCGGTCGGGAAGCAGGGGGAGGAGGAGCAGAAAGACGGCGAGTGCCGACTGTCGGACCGTGTGCATGACGTTCTCTCCTGTACGCGTGATCCCCCTCGATGAATGGGTTGAACGATAGGATATGTTATGTTATAACATTGTCAAGCTTTATCGGAGAGAGATGTTATGAAAAACATTCAGGCGGCAGCCGACTTCATGACCTGGGACGAGCATGACCATTCCGGCTGCGTCGAGACAGCCCTGCGATTCGCCGAGGAGATCTGCCTTGCCAGGGGGGTGCGCCTGACGGAGTTGCGGCGGCGCGTTCTGGAACTGGTCTGGAGCGGTCACAAACCGATCGGGGCCTACGCGCTGCTGGAGCAGCTACAGCCGGGGGGCCGGGCGGCCCCACCGACGGTCTACCGGGCACTGGACTTTCTCCTGGAGCAGGGATTGATTCATCGCCTCTCCTCCCTGAATGCCTACGTCGGCTGTCCGCGCCCGGGAGAACCGCATGCCGGGCAGTTTCTGATCTGTGAATCCTGTCAGAACCTGACCGAACTGCGTGACGGTGCCATCGAGGAGGCGATCGAGCGCAGCGTGCAGCGCAGCGGTTTCGCGCCGTCACGGCAGACGGTGGAAATTCTCGGCCGCTGCCCCCAGTGCCGGGAAACCGCAGGAGAGGAACAACGGTGATCCCCCTGGCCGAGCACCCCACAACAGAAGAGCTGCTGCGCATCTCGGACCTGGCGGTACGCCTTGGTGGCCGCACAATTCTGGAGGGGATTGACCTCGACCTGCGGGCCGGCGAGATCGTCACCATCATCGGCCCCAACGGCGCTGGCAAGACCACCCTGCTGCGGGCGGCGCTCGGGCTGCTGCGCCCCTCGCAGGGAGCGGTCTGGAGGCGACCGTCAGTGCGGATCGGCTACATGCCTCAGCGGCTACAGGTGGATTCGACCTTTCCCCTGACGGTCCGGCGTTTCCTGGGTCTGGCCGCCCCCCGGGGCACCGAAGGCCTGGACGCTGCTCTGGCCGAGGCAGGCGCCGGCGGCCTGGCCGAAGCCCCCCTCTCGGGACTCTCCGGCGGCGAGCTGCAGCGGGTCCTGCTCGCTCGGGCAATGCTGCGCCGCCCGGACCTGCTGGTTCTTGACGAGCCAGCGCAGGGACTCGACGTGCACGGCCAGTTGGAGTTTTTCCGCCTCATGGCCGAGATCCGGGAGCGGCGCGGTTGTGCCCTCCTGCTCGTCTCCCACGATCTGCACCTGGTGATGGCCGCCACTGACCGGGTGGTTTGCCTCAACCGCCACATCTGCTGCTCCGGCATCCCCTCCGTGGTCGCCCGCGATCCGGGCTATCTGCAGCTTTTCGGCCCCCTTGCCGCGGAGACCCTGGCCGTTTACGCCCACGATCCCAAGCACCGCCACCCTCGCTGAGAGAGAAGAGCATGGAAGATTTCATGATACGTGCCTTGGCAGGTGGCCTCGGGGTGGCCGTGGTCTCCGGCCCCTTCGGCGTCTTCGTAGTGTGGCGGCGCCTGGCCTATTTCGGCGACACCCTGGCCCACTCGGCCCTGCTGGGCGTGGCCCTTGGGTTTCTGCTGCAGGTGAACCTCACCCTGGCCGTTTTCGCCGTCTGCCAACTGGTGGCGCTGCTGCTGTTCGCGCTGCAGCGCCAGAAGGGGCTGGCCAGCGACACCGTTCTGGGAATCCTGGCCCATACCGCCCTTTCCCTGGGGCTGGTCGCCGTCGTCTTCCTGCAGGGGATGCGCATCGACCTGATGGCCTACCTTTTCGGCGACATCCTCGCCGTTACGGCGGGTGATCTCGGCTGGATCTTCGGCGGCGGGTCCCTGGCGCTGGCCGCCCTGGCCCTGATCTGGCGGCCCCTGCTGGCGCTGACGGTGCATGAGGATTTGGCCCGGGTGGAAGGAATAGCGGCGGACCGCATCCAGTGGCTCTTCACCGCCCTGCTGGCTCTGGTGGTGGCGATCCTGATGAAGATCGTCGGAATGATCCTCGTCACCTCCCTGCTCATTATCCCGGCCGCCGCCGCCCGCCGACTGGCCCGCTCCCCCGAATCGATGGCACTCTGGGCAAGCCTGATCGGCAGCGCGGCGGTCGGCGCCGGCCTCGCCCTTTCACTGTACGGCGACACGCCGGCCGGCCCCTCCATCGTTCTCGCCGCCGCCGCCATCTTTCTGCTGACGCTGGCCATGCCCCGCCCCCACGGGGCCGGTTGAGGTTCTCATTCCAAGGGTAGACCACGGATGACACGAAGAGTCAATGACCATGACTGAAAGGAAGACCCCATGCGACGACTGCTGATCGGGCTTCTCGCCCTGGCCTTTGCCCCGGCCGCCCTGGCCCAGCCGGCCCACGCCCCCCACGAGCACGGGGTCGCTGAGTTGCGGGTTGGGATGGATGGCCAAATCCTGCTGGTGGAATTCGAAAGTCCGCTCGACAACCTCGTGGGTTTCGAGAGCGCGCCCCGCACCAAGGCGCAGCGGGACGCCCTGACGGCGGCGGAGCAGCAATTGACCCGGTTCGAGGGTCTGTTTATACTCCCCGCTGCCGCCGCCTGCACCGTGAAGGAGACAAAACTGCATTTAGCGGGGTCCGAGGCTGACGACGATCATGACCATGATCACAGCGACAAGGACGATCATGGTGGAACACATTCGGACATGCAGGCGACCTATCAATTGCAATGCGCCGCCCCGCAAGCTCTCACGGCGATCGAGGTAAAGGTGTTCGATGCCTTCCCGAGGACGTTTCGCATCCGCGCCGAGATCGCCATCCCGCGCGGCCAGAATTCCCTCACCCTGAGCCCGTCGAAGCGTACTCTGCCCCTATGACCGCACCGGCCGCCATCGCCTTGGACCAGGTGAGTTTTCGCTGGCCCGGTGCCGACGCTTCCTGCCTGGAGATCGACCGCTTCGAACTGGCCGACGGCGAGCGGCTGTTCCTGCACGGCCCCAGCGGCAGCGGCAAGTCCACCCTGCTGTCGCTGGTGGGGGGCGTGCTCGAACCGCAGCGCGGCAGCGTGACGGTGCACGGCCAGCCGTTGGCGGCGCTGGCCGCGGGCGCCCGCGACCGTTTCCGCGCCGATCGGATCGGCTTCATCTTCCAGCTCTTCAATCTGATTCCCTACCTTTCGGCCCGCGACAACATCCTGCTCCCCTGCCGCTTTTCCCCGGTGCGTCGCGAGCGCCTGCGCGAGGCCGGCACCACGCCGGAAGAGGAAGCCCTGCGACTGGCCAGCCACCTCGACCTCGACCCCTCTCTGCTGCGGCGTTCGGCGGCGGAGCTGTCGGTGGGGCAGCAGCAGCGGGTGGCGGCGGCCCGGGCCCTCATCGGCCGGCCGGCGCTGGTGATTGCCGACGAACCGACCTCGGCGCTGGATGCCGACCGCCAGCGCGCCTTTCTCGACCTGCTGCTGGCCGAGTGCAGCGCGGCATCAGCGGCGCTCCTCTTCGTCAGCCACGACGTCCGACTCGCCGAGCGCTTCGACCGGGTGGTGGCTCTGGCCGCCATCAACCGGGTGGCCGCGGAGGGGATGCCATGATGCCAGCCTGGCACCTGGCCTGGAGAAGCCTGGTCAACCGGCGGCTCACTGTGGCCCTGACACTGGTCTCGGTGGCCCTCTCGGTGGCGCTGTTGCTGGGTGTGGAGCGGCTGCGCCACGACGCCCGGGCCGGCTTCGCCCAAACGATTTCCGGTACCGACCTGGTGGTTGGCGCCCGTAGCGGACCGGTCCAGTTGCTCCTCTACTCGGTGTTCCACATCGGCAACCCCACCAACAACATCTCCTGGCAAAGCGTGGAGCGGATCGCCGGGAATCCGCAGGTGGAGTGGCTGGTGCCTATTTCCCTCGGCGACTCCCACCGCGGCTTCCGGGTGGTGGGGACGACCGCCGGCTATTTCGAGCATTTCCGCTTCGGGCGGGAGCGCCGGCTCGCCTTCGCCGATGGGCGCGCCTTCAGCGGCGTGTTCGAGACAGTGGTGGGGGCGGAGGTGGCGGCGCGCTTCGGCTACCGGGTCGGCGAGCCGATCGTCGTCAGTCACGGCAGCGGCGCCGGGGTGAGCTTCGCCGAGCACGCCGACAAGCCGTTCACGGTGGTCGGCGTCCTGTCTCGTACCGGCACGCCGGTCGACCGCTCAGTGCTGGTGAGTCTGGAGGCGATCGAGGCGATCCACCTCGACTGGCAAGGGGGGGCGCCGATCCCCGGCCTCGCCATCGCCCCGGAGCAGGTCCGCAAGTTCGATCTCACCCCCAAGGCGGTGACCGCTGCGCTGGTGGGGCTCAAATCGCGGGTGGCGGTCTTTCAGGTGCAGCGGTTCGTGAACACCTTGCCGGACGAGCCGCTGCTGGCGGTGCTGCCGGGTGCCACCCTGCAGGAGCTGTGGGGGCTCATCGGCATGGCGGAAAAGGCGCTGCTGGCGATTTCGGCACTGGTGGTCCTGGTGGGGCTGGCCGGGCTGGTGGCGGTGGTCGTCGCCGGTCTCGGCGAACGGCGGCGCGAGCTGGCCATCCTGCGCTCGCTCGGGGCGAGTCCGCGGCAGATTTTCCTGCTGCTCGCCCTGGAGGGCCTCCTGCTCAGCCTCCTCGGCTCCCTCTTCGGCATCGCGCTTCTCTACGGTGCGGGCGCGATTGCCGGGCCGTGGCTGGAGGCACGCTACGGGCTGCCGGTCGGACTGGGGTGGCCGTCCGCCTTCGAATGGGCACTGCTCGGCGCGGTCCTCGCCGCCGGTCTGCTGGCCAGCCTGGTGCCGGCCCTGCGCGCATATCGCTATTCGCTGGCGGACGGGATGACGATCAGGATATGAAACCGGTGAAGAGTGAGGGGGCAGGATCGAGGAGCATGCAAGGGCAATACATGGATATGAAGATTCGACGAGTTCTCGCTTCGACCGCACTTGCCCTGACCGTTCTGGCGTGTGGGTGCGAGCGGACGGGGCCGGCGCCGGTTCCGGGGCCGGAAGCTCCGGCCGCCGAGGCCAGCTACCAGGTGGGCGATCGCCTGGCGCCAGCAGCAGCCACACCCGGGAAAACGGAGCTTCTCGAAATCGGTTGGGCCGACCTGATCCCGGCCGGCTGGATCACCGATGAGCTTCTGGACAGCCTGAACGTCGAGGGACTCGACGACAATGATCCGCGGGCGCAGGCCGCATTGCAGAAAATCCGCGAGGAATGGGACCGGGCACCGGTGGTGGAAGGGCTCAGCGGCCAGCGGGTCCGCATCCCCGGCTTCGTCGTGCCGGTGGAAGGGGACGGAAAAACCGTCCGGGAATTCCTGCTGGTGCCCTACTTCGGCGCCTGCGTGCACGTGCCGCCGCCTCCCTCCAACCAGGTCATCCACGTGCTGCCGGACCAACCAGTTCCGGGGGAGTGGGATATGGCGCCTGTGTGGGTCGAGGGTGTCCTGACCGTCACTCCGTTCACATCCTCCCTGGGCAAGGCCGGATACCAACTGCGCGGCATTAAAGTTGAAGAATACCAGGAGCCATCATCGGAGTGATACGCGATCGGGCCGGATTCATCAATCACCGGGCTCGGACAGGCTTCCGTCCGAAATGCGGTGGCCATTCTGATTCCGAGTCAGATGGCCCTTTCTCGTCTTGGACTTGTGCCGGAACATTTTCCCCGCAGGTCTCTGCAGTGACTTTTCAGATACTCCACAAGGGCCATTTTCATCCTCCGATGAATTGGCCCTTTTTCGCAGGTCAGGGTAAATAAGAAATCTGGGATTTTAGCCTCTGCAGCCTGCCAAATTTCAACAATTAAACTTATGAGACAACTGATCTAGGCTTCGGCTGGGGCTTCGGCCTGTTGATCTTTCGTTGTCAAAAACCACTCCTTTTGAAATCCTTGAAACGGATTTCCTTGGCCAAGCAACAGCAAAAAAGGGGGAAACCGTTGAGTTCCTATTCGGAGAAAGAATCGCCAACAATCCATCCCAATTTTAAATTCCGCGCCGAGGAGATCGTCGACTCGGTACGGGAGCCCATGCTCGTTCTGGACAAGGATTTGCGTGTTTGGCGGGCCAACTCGCCGGAACCGGAAACGTCCTGATTGACGGCAGCACTTGGCGACCGTGTTAAAATGAAAATATCTCTCAGGCGAGAAGCTGAGGGACAAAAATCCGCCCCATCCAACATAATCCGGGGGCGATCCAATGGGCAAAAAAATAGGGTTTCTGGCACTGTTTCTCGGTTTGGGAGCAATCGCCCTGGCACAGGTCGAAGGCCCTTCCTCCTGTCAATTCTGCGGCATGGATCGCACTGCCTTTGCCCAGAGTCGCATGCTGATCATCTATGCCGATGGAACCACGGTCGGGACCTGCAGCCTGAATTGTGCCGTTATCGAGATGAAGCAAAACCCGAAGAAAAAAGTAAAGGCCCTGATGGTAGGCGATTATCGGACCGAAAAGCTGCTGGACGCCAGGGCGGCAACCTGGGTAATCGGCGGCAAGTTCCCCGGTGTGATGACGCAGGTTGCCAAGTGGGCCTTCGACACTCGAAGCGCGGCGGAACAGTTCATTTCCGAAAACGGAGGGAAGCTGGCCTCTTTCGATGAGTGCCTGGCGCTGGCATTGCAGGAGCATTGACCTTCGGGACTGTTCACCGAAAATTGTGGGCCTGACGAAAGAGCCCCCGACCTGGTCCGACAATACATTGTTCTAGCAACAAGAGATGCTATGCTTGTCTCAAAGGGAAGACGGTCGAGGGGAGGATTGCGACGGATGAAACGGATTCACTCCAAACACGCTCCCCGGAGGAGGTCTCCATGAAAAGTATCGGAAGAACTGCAGCAGGGCTCTGCATGGCCCTTTTCCTGCTGGCGGGGATGGCTTTTGGCGGCGAAAAAGGTCATGAAGGGCATGCCGACGCGGCGATGACCATGCACCACATGCACATGATGATCAATCATGCCGTGGAAATGGCCGCGGAAGGTTCCAGCCTGGTCATGCTAGGTCAGATGGGCATGGCCAAAGGGGTAGACGAAACCAGCGTCAAGCATGGCCAGAAGATGATCGAGGATGCCGAGAAGCTTGCCACGGATATCCTGGGCGGCAAGGCCATGACCGATTTGCATCAGCATGGTCATGGTCCCGAGGCCTCGGCAGAAATGGCCTACACCCATGAACTCGGGAACGCCGCATTGGCCTACATCGAGTTGCTGAAGAAGATGTCCAAGGCTCCTGCCCACCATCCTTAGCTCGATGCCTGCCATCAGGTCCTGAACGGCAGAACGTTCATCAGCCGGTACAATGGAAAGATCCGCTGACCATTTCGTCCGGCGGGTCTTTCCCGTTTTTTAGCTGCGCCCGGCGCAAGGCAAGCCCGCCAATGGGGCTTGGTGGACTTTCTCACATTGCACCACTTCTTTAACGTGAAACCCGCCTGGCGTTCTGGGCGGGTTTTTTCGCGCATTGCAGGATTTCTGGGACCAACATGTGTTTTTGCACAGTTGAATTCCGTGAAAGAGGAGCACATTATTTACAGATCCCCACGTATGTTTTTCTTGATGAACCCGATATATTAAAAACCATCGAAGGGTTGTTGTGGCAGGCAGCCTGGAGATAAACCAAAGGTCTGCTGTGGCAGGCGGACCTGGATCAGTCTTCTTCAAAACCTCCTAAAAAGAATTTCGCCCCATGGCTCTTCCCTCCTGAGCTGTGGGGCTTTTTTTGCCCAATTATCCGACAGCAAAAGTCCACCTGGCTATCTGGGTGGGTTTTCTGATAATGAAGGACCTGTCGCTCATTCGCTGATGGGGTCTCTGTCATTGAATATGGGCTTTGGCTGTATTAAGGGCGAGCGATTTGTCCCTAGTGAACAGCTTCCATTTCCCTTCCGTGGAATGAAGGCCGGAGTTTCTGTCCTGCCCCCGGGCATAATACCAATCGCCGAACCGCTCGACGGTGGAGAAAGGGTGATTATCCCTGCAGAGAATCCCGCAGGGGTTGATTTCCTCGAAATAAATTGTTTCATCGGGCTGGACGTCGTACAGCATGTCGGCCGGCGGGTCGATCTCGGAGACATCCACATTTTCCGCTTCTTGTTGATCCAGCCATTCAGAGACTCTCATGTACTTACTTTACCACGCCCCACGGCCCACGTGTATTCTTCGGACAAAGAGCACATTACCGCGAATTCGGCGTACTTACGGAGGAGGGCGGCTCCGAAAGAATC
>DATBML010000354.1:0-4029 GCA_036554885.1 Desulfuromonadales bacterium | reverse complement strand
TCCTGCTCGCGTGCAGCCGCTGCCTTACTGAATTCGAGGATCCCCTCGCTGGTCGCTTCGCCCTGACCTTCGCCCGGGAGCTGCCGGAAGTCACGGATGAAGCCGGCGGCGAAGAGGTCGAACTGAATGCCGAGGAAATGGGTTTGATTCTTTTCCACGGTGAGGAGATCAACCTTGGCGAGGCGATTGCCGAACAGGTGATCCTGGCCTTGCCGATGCATCCCCTCTGTCAGGAAGCATGTCGCGGACTATGTCCTCAATGCGGGGCCAATCTGAACGAAGCCGACTGTGGCTGCGAGCGACCCATGTTCAACGTCAAGTTCGCCGCCCTGAAGGATCTCAAGCTCGACAAGTGAATTAATCACCTGCTTCGCCCGTTTTCCCCGGGCGGATTTGCATAGCGTTGAACCTGCAGCAAATACCGGCCATCAGCCGGACCTACAAGGAGAATCAAGACCATGGCTGTACCCAAGAAGAAAACTTCCAAGACCAGGCGCGATACGCGCCGCGCCCATGATGCGCTGACCGCTCCCGGCGTGTCCATATGCCCCCAGTGCAAGGAGCCCAAACAGTCGCATCGCGTCTGCCCGAGCTGTGGCACGTACAAAGGCAAAGAAATCATCAGTACTGAAAAGTAAGAGGCATCCGGTTGAAGGAACGTATTGTCGTTGCTGTGGATGCCATGGGTGGTGACAACGCTCCGGCCGTCGAGGTGGAGGGTGCTGTGGCTGCCGCCCGTGAGTGGGCAATCCCGATCATCTTGGTAGGTGATTCACCGCGGATCGAGAACGAACTGAAGAAGCATCGGACCGAGGGGTTGCAGATCGCTATTCGCCATGCCAGCGAAGTGGTGGGTATGCACGATTCGGCTTCGGACGCCGTCCGCAAGAAAAGGGACTCGTCGATTCGGGTTGCCTTTGACCTGGTCAAGAACGGTGAGGCGCACGCCGTGGTAAGCGCCGGCAATTCGGGTGCAACCATGGCGGCCGGGATGTTCGTGCTAAAGCGGGTGAGCGGCATCGATCGACCCGCCATCGCCACCATCATGCCGAATCTCAAAGACCAGACCCTGGTGCTCGATGTCGGCGGCAACGTCGACTGCAAACCGCAGCACTTGGCGCAATTCGCCCTGATGGGCGAAGTCTACGCCCGGAATGTCCTTGGCAAGCAGCGGCCGAGGGTCGGCCTGCTATCCAACGGGGAGGAGGAGAGCAAGGGGAACGACTTGACCCGTGAGGCGCATCAACTGCTCAAGGGAGCGCAGTTTGCATATCTCGGCTATGTCGAGGGGCGCGACATCTTCAATGGCTCGGTCGACGTGGTGGTTTGCGATGGCTTTGTCGGCAACGTCGTGCTCAAGGTTGCCGAAGGACTTGCAGAGGCGATGCTTGGTCTGTTGAAGCAGGAGATTGGCGGGCGCCCTCTGGCGAAGATTGGCTATCTGCTTGCGAAGCCGGCTTTCCGCGCGTTCAAGAAAAAGGTTGACCGTGACGAGTATGCTGCGGCACCTCTGCTTGGAATTGAGGGGACGGGAATGATCTGCCATGGCAGTGCCAGCCCCAAGGCGATCCGGAATGCCATCCGTTTGGCTCATGACTACGTGACAAAGAAAGTGAACGACCAACTGGTTGCTCAGATGCAATAGTGCCCGGAACGGGGCAGCCGCTTGCCATCGCCGGGGTCGGCCGTCGACCCACATGACCAGAGTGGCGGATTGCCACATACCAGGAGTTGTCGAGTGAAAAGAGCACGCATTATCGGTACGGGCTCGTGTGTTCCCGATAAGGTACTGACCAATTCCGATCTGGAGAAGTTTCTCGACACCTCGGACGAGTGGATCGTCTCGCGGACGGGGATACGGGAGCGGCACATCGCCGGCGAAGGCGAGTATACCTCCGACTTGGCGACCAGGGCGGCACAACGGGCGCTCGAAATGGCCGGCGTTCGGGGCGAAGAGATCGATCTGGTCGTAGTCGGTACCATCACCGGTGATTTCCCCTGGCCGGCCACGGCCTGCCTGGTGCAGAAAAATCTGGGGGCCAGCGGCGCTGCGGCCTTCGACGTCTCGGCGGCCTGCAGTGGCTTTGTCTATGCCCTCGATGCGGCCGTGCGGCGAATTGAAACCGGTGTCAGCAAGAAGGCGCTGGTGATTGGCGCCGAGGTGCTCTCCCGGGCAGTCGACTGGGAAGACCGCAACACATGCATTCTGTTCGGCGACGGCGCCGGCGCCGTCGTGCTGGAAGGGCAGGAGGGCGAACACGGCGTTCTCTCCACCCACCTGCACGCCGACGGCAGCTATTGGGAACTTCTCTATCAGCCCGGCTTCGGTTCGCGCTACCCGGCATCGGAGGCAGGACTCAAGGAGCGCCTCCCATTTCTGAAGATGCAGGGGAACGAGGTCTTCAAGGTGGCCGTCCGCTCCCTCTCCGATGTTGCGCAGGAAGCCCTCGTTGCCAACGGGCTGACCACGGCAGACATCGACCTTTTCATCCCGCACCAGGCCAACCGCCGAATACTCGAGGCTACGGCCAAGAGGCTAGGGCTTGGCGACGAACAGGTCTATATCAATGTCGATCGTTTCGGCAACACCTCCGGGGCCTCGATTCCCTTGGCGCTGGATGAGGCCAATCGTGCCGGCCGGGTCAAGGACGGGGACATCGTACTGCTCGATGCCTTCGGCGGCGGATTCACCTGGGCATCCGCCCTGCTTCGCTGGTAGGTAATCAAGCGGCGCTGGCTGTTCAAAGGAGTTGCAGCTGACATGATTGCATTTGTTTTTCCCGGGCAGGGTTCCCAGTACCCCGGTATGGGCAAGGATCTGGCGGATAATTTTCCGGCCGCCCGGCAGGTATTCGAGGAGGCTAACGATGCCCTCGGTTTCGATCTGGCCGCCCTCTGCTATACTGGCCCCGAAGATGAGCTAAAGCTCACCACCAACACGCAGCCCGCCATTTTGACCGTCAGTACGGCGGCCCTGAAGGTGCTCGAGCAGGAAAGCGGACTCCGGCCCGCCTACGTCGCCGGGCACTCCCTCGGTGAATATTCCGCTTTGGTCGCTGCCGGAGCATTGTCTTTTGTCGATGCGGTGCGGACCGTGCGCCAGCGTGGTGCCTTCATGCAGGAAGCCGTGCCCGTCGGGGTCGGCGCGATGGCGGCCATCCTCGGTCTGGATACCGTCGAACTCGAGGCGGTCTGCCAGGAAGCGGCGCAGGGCCAGGTCGTTTCGCCCGCCAACTACAACAGCCCAGGTCAGGTTGTCATCGCCGGTCACGCCACAGCCGTGGAGCGGGCGATCGAACTGGCCAAAGCCAAGGGAGCCAAGCGGGCCATGCCGCTGCCGGTCAGTGCCCCCTTCCATTGTTCGCTGATGCTTCCCGCCGGCGAACGCCTGCGGGAGGAGTTGGCGGGGATTGCCGTCGGGTCGTTGCGGACTCCGGTTGTCACCAATGTCGAAGCGGCGCCCAACTGCGACGCAGACCGTGTCAAGGAACTGCTCGTTGCCCAGGTGAGTGCACCGGTACGATGGGAAGAGTCGGTGCAGAAGATGGCAGACCTTGGTGTCGAGCGCTTCATCGAAATCGGTCCAGGCAAGGTGCTGGCCGGGCTGATCAAACGCATCGCCAAGGGAGCGGCCGCCCAGAGTGTGGAAGACGTGGCCGGGCTCAAGGCTCTTTGAAAGACGAAGTGGGGATTTTTTCATGCTGAAGGATAAAGTCGCCGTTATAACCGGAGCTTCCCGCGGGATCGGGCGCAGCATCGCTCTCATCCTTGCCGGCGAAGGGGCGAAGATCGTTGTCTCTGCGCGCAATTCCGCTGAACTGGAAAATCTGGTGGCGGAAATCAGCGACAAGGGTGGAGAAGCGATTGCCGTGGCCGGCGATGTCGCCGTCACCGCCGATGCCGACCGCCTGATCGATGCGGCCGTCGCTGCTTACGGTCGCCTCGACATCCTCGTCAACAATGCCGGGATCACCCGCGATGGCCTGCTGCTGCGGATGAAGGATGAGGACTGGGATGCCGTGCTCAACA
>DATBML010000352.1:0-5381 GCA_036554885.1 Desulfuromonadales bacterium | reverse complement strand
GGCGATGCTGGGTCGGTGTTTCAGCAGCAGGACGAAGTTTTCCTGGCCGGCCTGCTCAAGCAGAGGCCGTTCGTCGGGTGCGCCGCCGCCGGCCGGGTCGTCGACGCCGACGATGCGGAGAAAGTCCGCCGGCGCCGCGGCCGTGTTCCGCAGGACGGTGAAGCCGCTGGCCTGCAGGTAATCGAGGCTCTGGTCGAGGCCGGCGTAGAACTCGTGGTTGCCGGTCACCGCAAATTTGCCCAAAGGGGGCGAAAGGCGGTTCCAGAGGACGCTCAGTTCCTCGAGGTGGCTGATCTGGGCATCGACGATGTCGCCGGTGGCGACCAGCAGGTCCGGAGCCAGTTGCTCGATCCTGGCAACGATGGGGGCGAGGGTTTCCTCCCGGTGAATCAGCCCCAGGTGGAGGTCGGAAACCTGGGCGATGCGCAGCCTGTCGACGCCGTCCGGCAGCTTCGTGGAAGTCAGCCTGACCGTCTCGACCCGCAGGTCGGCCGCTTCCAGGAAGCCATAGAGCCCGGCCGCAAGAACCGCCAGCAGGACCAGGGCGGAGGCGGCCGGGCGGTGAATGGTCAGGGTGGATGCGGCCGGCAGGAATTTGCCCAGCACCAGGACGAACATATGCCAGAGACCGAAGACGAAAAAGAGGGAGAAGGCAAGGAAGAGAAAACCCATCCAGCTGTAGGCGACCCAGGCGAGACCCCTGGCCGGCAGTTCGTGGCCGGTCCGGTCAAGCAATCGCACCGCAACCGGTGCGGCGATCATCAGCACCATCCACCCTGCGGTCAGGGTCGGAAGGAGAGGATGGCCGGCCAGCAGCGGATGAACGCCCCAGAAAACCAGGGCATGCATGGCCGCATAGATGGCGAGGAAGGTGATGACGAACAGCAGCATCGAGAACATGGCCTGTCTCCAGTCGGGAGCCTGGCAGAAATTAAAACAGAAAGGCTCCCGGCCGCAAGACCGGGAGCCTTCTCAAGTCATGGAAACCCGCCTGGCTTATTCGACGGTGAGCTTGGCATCTTCGAGGATCACGTCGTACTTGTAGCCGTAGCCGAAATCCTTGTCGGTGGTCACCTTGCCGGCCACAACCACGGTGTCGCCCACTTTGACCGTCTCGCTGGTGGTGATCGTCAGGTCGTTGGTCCCTTCCTTGCCGGTGCCGTCCTGGAGGTGAATCCAGTTCTTGCCCATGATGCCGGGGCTGAACTTGACCACCTTGCCGCGCACCTTGACGTCCTTGCCGGTCAGCTTCGCCTTGCCGGCGAAGATATCCGCTACGGTCTGGCCGCCTT
Source organism: Desulfuromonadales bacterium (assembly GCA_036554885.1). GTDB lineage: Bacteria > Desulfobacterota > Desulfuromonadia > Desulfuromonadales > DASPGW01 > DASPGW01. The sequence continues at coordinate 4,089 of DATBML010000352.1, read as the reverse complement.
CGGCCTTCTTGATGCCGCTGACGTCGACGCCGTTCTTCTCGGCGGACTGAACGGTCAGGGGCGGATGCCCTTCGGGCATTTTGGAGGAACCGGGGGCAGCGCCGGGGGCAGCCATCTGGCCGCCGACCATGATGCCGTCGACGAAATAGACCAGTTCAAAGTCACGGTTGAGAGTCTTGCTGTGGTAGTTGGTCATCGGCATCCCTTCGGGAACCGCCACGGGATCGCCGACCTTGACCTGGAACTCGGGAGCGGCGGCCCAGATCTTCTCACTGCCGGTGTCGACCTGAACATAGGTATAACCGCCGGAGTTCATGGTTTCGATAACCTTGCCCGACTTGGCGGCAGCGGCCGGCTGAGCGGGCTGGGCGGGCTGGGCGGGCTGGGCGACGGCGGGCTTGGGCTGTTCGGCAGTCTTCGGGGCTTCTTCCTTTTTGCAGCCGGCAGTCAGAGAGACGGCGGTCAGGCCGGCCAGGATGAGGGTCAGGTGCTTTTTCACTTTCGTTCCTCCGGATTGGGTTAAAGGACCGGGCAGAAGCCCGGTTTAGATGGATTTTTACCTTCGGACGCATACCTTAACATATCTTCAGCAAACGAGACAAGGGGATTTGCAATGGGGGCTTTGCGGCTGGAATTGCAGCAGAAACTCCGGAACCAGGACACCTGGGAATTGTCAGTGAGATCGCCGATCAGGGCTCCTGGCGCCGGGTGCCGTCCAGTCCGCGGAGGATCTGAAGAACCGCCTGGTTCCATCCCTCTGGCCCGATGCCGGCCGATTTGGTCAAGTGTGGCACATCAAGGGTTGGGTCGTGGCTGCCGTCCGGCTTTCGGATGGCAACCGGATAATCCGCTTGCCGCAGCATTGGGAGGTCGTTGGGGGAATCGCCAAGGGCGACGATGGCGATCTCGTCCCCACTCTGCCGGAACAGGGAGGAGAGGATAGCAACCGCTTCTCCCTTGTCGCTATTGCCGATAATGTGTAAGAGCTTTCCCCTGGTCGTGAAAAAACCCTTGGCGCGGATGGTTTCACAGAGCTTTTCAGCAGCGGCAGAGCCGCCGTTGAAAATAAACGGCTCGTCAAAATCCCTCTCTTTCGCCATGGCCGCCTGGTCGAGACCCAGGCCGGTCAACTCGGCCACCTCGGCAACAGTCATGTCGTCGAAGCCGGTGACCGCGAATCCCTCGGCCCGCAGTTCCCGGACTGCCTGGCGCAGCAGGAGGTACGGGGCTCCCAGTCTGATGACCGTGTATCCGCGTTCCCTTGTTGTGACAAGGTCGGCAGGAAGGGTTGACAGATCAAAATAGCCTTCGGGAATGAAAATGCCGCCGCCATTCTCGGTCACAAAGGGATCATGGTTGTCAAGCAAACGGCGGTAATGCTCAATTTCTTTTCTGGTCTTGCTGGAACAGAAGATGAGGGGGGTTTTCTTCTCACGGATCAGCTTCAGCGCAGGATACGCCGGTCGGCAGGAATAGGTTGCATGGTCGAGGAGAGTCACGTCCAGATCGGTGAAGATGAGCGGGCGTTTCATTCGAGTACCAGGATCTGGATGTCCATGACGTTGGTGCCGGTTGCCCCGGTGATGAGGAGGCCGCCGCACGTCTTGAAAAAGTTGTAGGAGTCGTTGTTGTCGAGGTATTCCCGTGGATCGAGACCCTTCAGTCTGGCGCTGACGACCGTTTCACCGTCGACAATCGCTCCGGCCGCGTCGGTTGGGCCGTCGGTGCCGTCGGTGCCGGCCGAGAGGAGGGTGATGCCGGGTTGCCCCTCGATCTCGATGGCGAAGGCGAGGGCCAGCTCCATGTTGCGTCCGCCCTTGCCCTTCCCCCGGACGGTAACCGTGGTTTCCCCGCCCGCGAGCAGGCAGAGACCTGTATCCCCGCTTTTTCTGCCTGCTGCGGTCAGCGCCTGGCGGGCCAGCTGACGTCCTACCTCCCTGGCTTCGCCGGCCAGCTCGACCGAAAGGATTTCGACCGTGAAGCCGTGTTCCCGTGCCGACCGGGCGGCCGCTTCAAGGGCCTGGCGATTGCTGCCGACGATGATGTTTTCGACCCGGTCGAGAAACGGGCTCCCTGCCTTCGGGGTTTCCGGGATGTCGCCCCGGTCGCCGCGACGAAGCAGGTCCAAGACCGGCGGCGGCACCTGTTCGCTCAATCGGTACCGTTCCAATATCCCGAGCGCCTCACCGTAGGTGGTCGGGTCGGCGGCGGTGGGGCCCGAGGCGATGACATCGAGGCGGTCCCCGATGACGTCTGAGAGGATGAGAGAGACGACTGTCGCCGGATAGGCCGCCTCCGCCAGCCGCCCGCCCTTGACCCGGGAGAGATGTTTGCGGACCGTATTCAGCTCGCCGATGTCGGCGCCGGCATTGAGCAGAAGGCTGGTGGTTCGCTGTTTATCCGCCAGCGAGATGCCGTCCTGGGGTGAAACGAGCAGGGCCGAACCGCCGCCGGAGATGAGCGTGACGATCAGCGTCCGCACGTCGGCAGCCTGGACGAGGTCGATGAGTTCCGCCGTCGCACGCAGACCATTGCCGTCGGGGACCGGATGCCCCGCTTCACAGACCTTGATCCTGTCCGGCAGTGCACCCAGGGTGTGGTCGTATTTGGTGACGACCAGGCCGGATTCCAGCAGGCCATCGAGGGATTCCGCCAGGGCGCCAGCCATGACGGGAGCGGCTTTGCCGAAACCGACAGTGACCAGACGGCGGCAGCCAGCACGGTGGAATTGCTCGCGGACAGCATCTGCCTGCCGTCGTACGGCGGCGTCCGGGGCTGCTTCCCGGAGGGAGCCGCGAAAAATCTGCTCGACAATAGTTTGCGTGGCAAAGCTCAAGCTTTTTCAATCCCCCTATGGGCCATTGTCACAGTGATATTTGTACTGTCGGGCGACTCACTCTGACTCTGCGTTGCTTGCTGAGGTGACATGCACGACTGTTTTCGTTGATTCACTGTTTTCGTCAAAACTAAGTTGATTTTGAAATGACATTTTAACTTTCACCCAAAATTCTACTTGCTTAGCATGCGATCTGAAAATTAAAAATATTGAAATTGAAATAGCAAGAAGCATAATAGTGCAAATACTCGCCGCCACCATATTAACATGTGAAAAAATAAAAAAACGTTATAGTTAAAACTAAATAGATAGCAGAAATAGCCGTTGTTTAAGAATGAATGATTAACGGCTGCGGAAATTTTTTTCTGTACATAGATAGAGCGTTTTCCCAGCAAATGCTTTCGTTATTTTTCTTTTCAGGTTCGAAAACTTGAAGAAATACAGCGTTTCTAAAGATCTTATAAGTCAGACTCGCTACATATAAACTTTAACCAAAAAACACTGAAAAGGCGCACCCAAGAGTGATCTCTCTTATATTCATAGGGTCGGCTATTGAAATCAACCCCAGTGCCAGTATTGTTGGAACAAGAGTTTGCATAACTCGCATTTGGCATTCTTAAATTTCATTAATTACCTTTTGCCGGTCATTTTCGTGAATTTTCATACTACATGCCTCCGTTTAGATGAGATGAGAATTGATCGTCACTCCAGACCAGGATGGCCGAATACCAGTCGGCGCCCCTATCTTTCCATATGGGAGAATTTGTACATGAACGATTGAAGCGTTTTGATCGGATGTAGTCAAGGTTTGATTCCTGCCTAATGCTTTTTTCCTGGCGGCAAAGCATCACAGACGTTGGGTGGGAAACTGCTGTTCTAGCCAACGCAATCCGCTCTTCACTCTGGCCATCGCCTTCGGCCTGGGTTGCCGGGCCGTGGCCCGGGAATATCTGGAAAAAAAACTTCGGGAGCCGCCGACCGAAGACGACATCCAGCTTTTGTAGACGTGCAGTTCAGGGCTGTCGCCCGTAAATTCGGCACAAGTCGGCCAGTCGCTGCTGCAACTCGTCAGTGCAGGCTTCAGGGTGAAAGCGCCACGCCCAGTTGTCGTTGGGGCTGCCGGGGGTGTTCAGGCGCGCTTCGCGGCCCAGGCCAAGGACATCCTGCAAGGGGAAGATGCAGAGGTCGGCGACGCTGACCATCGCCAGACGGATGAGGTCCCAGGAGATATCCCGGGCGCCGCTGCCGAGATA
>DATBML010000340.1:0-4450 GCA_036554885.1 Desulfuromonadales bacterium | reverse complement strand
CATCAGCTTGCCCGAAAGCTGCGTGTCGAGTGGTTGCCCCTGCACCAGCAGTCCCAGCACGGCGCCGTAGGCAACGGTCATCGAGACCACCGTGTCGTCAATCTGGGTTAGGACGGTATTGGCCGCAATCGAAGAAGCGAGCCGACCGGGGTCCAGGGCATAGCGGACGGCAAGGGCGAGGGTGCGCTCGATAGCTTCGGTGGTATCGGCGTGGCCGCCGGTCTGCCCCCAGGGAAGTTTCTGCTGAACGCGCCGCCGCCAGGTCTCCCGGATCGACTGGCTGGTATAGCCGCCCGGTCCGCTCACCGGCGTGCCGTCGAGAAGCGGGAAAAGCTCCTCGTCCATCCGGCGGCAGAAGTCAGCCTCGTCATAGACGACGCAATCGACGAGGGATCGGAGCAGGAGGACGAGGATGAAGCCTGCCTGCGAGAGCCGGCCGGCTTTCAGTCCTGCATGGTAACGGTTCGGCTTGGGATCGGTATAGCCGGCGATCCAGCCGCCGTAATCGCGGCGCAGCTCGGCGAGGTCGTAATACCAGTGCGGGCCGAGGCCGAGAGCATCGCCTATAAGTGCGCCCATGATGGCACCCGCCGCGCGGTCCTGAATGGTAGTGTCTGCCATGTTTAATATCCCCCTATGCTTCCCCCTCACAACCAGCCGGCTGCACCCGCCGGCCTTCCCGCTCCCCGAGGCAGATCGTCTGGTCGGTCACCTCGGTGAAGGCAACGTCGTGGCTGATCAGGAAGAGCTGGTCGTACCAGTGTTCGGTCACCTCCTCGCGGCCGACGTCGATGGCGCGAAACGCATGGGCCAGGTTCTCTCGGCGGGAAGAATCGAGATTGGATGTCGGCTCGTCGAAGAAGGCGATGCGGGCACCGATAGTCTGCAGCAGGGCCAGCCGCAGGGCGACCACCGCGCTCATCGTCTGGCCGCCGGAGAGCTGATCGTCGCTGCGCTCGCGCACCTCCCCGTCCACCATGTCGCGCAGGACGATCTGGTAATTCTCCCCCCACAGGAGTTCCTCGTCGGATTCGGCAATGGTGCGATAGATGCGGTCGGCGTGCAGGCTGATCTCCTCGCGGAAGCGCTCGGAGAGCTGGGCGGATACATTCTTGAATACCCTGTTGCGCAGAAAGGTGACCAGTCCTTCCTTTTCTTCGAAGATTTTTTTCTCGACCAGCCGGTTTTCGATCTCCTGTCGGAGATGTTTCAGCTTCTCGATTTCACCCTCCAGCCGTCGGCAATCTTTCCCCAGCCCTTCGATCTGCTGGTGCAGGGTTGCCACCTCGCCGACGAGACAGTCTTTTTCCTGGCGGGTCGCCGAATGCCGTTCCGGATCGTAGACCTCCCGGAGCCGGACCAACTCCTCCTGCCTGGCGGCGAAATCGTTTTTTAGCCCGAGCAGTGCCGCTTCCCATTTTTCCAGGATCTGCTGTCGACTCTCCAGGTCCTCCGCATCCTTCCGGCTGGCATAAAATACATCGCGGGCCGCCTGGTGCTCGGCCCGTTCCCGGTCTGCCCTGGCAATCTCCGCCTCCAGCCCGGCAAAGGCCAGAAGTTCTTGCTTTCGCGCGGATGCCAGATTCGCGGCCGCCACCTGCCGGGCTTGCAACTTTTCCAGTTCGAGGGCGCGTCGCCGGTTTTCGCTGCGGCGGGACTCCAGAAGCTTCCCCTGCTTGTCCAGTTCCTGCGTCCGGACCTGCAGGGCGTCCAGCTCCTTTTGTGACTTTTCGTCCGTGCAGACTTCTGCGCTCCTGGCTTCGAGCCGCTTGTCCAGTTCGAGCAGGTCCCGGTCGATATCCTCGACGCGCGTCGTGAAGACATCTCGAGGCGTCTTGCCGACGATGTTTCGACAGGGTTCCTGGAAAAACGGGCAAATTCCCTCTGCCAGTTTTCCCCGCCCTTCCAGCAGACTGGCCCGCCGACCTTCCAACAGGCCCCGCTCCGAACGCAGCTGTTCGACTTCCTTTCGCAGTTCCGGCAGCCGAATCGCCGCCGCCTCCAGTTCTGCACTCGCCTGGAGTTTCCGGCGGCTCTCAACCAGAACGCGTTCCTCCTCGGTCAGCCGGTCGTTGACCGCCACTGTTTCGCGCTGCTCGTATTCCACAGCCTGGGTAAGCCTGGCACTCTCCCGGTCGAGAACCATAATCTCCTGCTCAACGACCCGCCGCTGGAGTTCCCGTGCCCGCAACTCCTTCAGAGCTGCTTCGGCCTTCTCGAAGGATTCCCTGCCGGCACGCGATTGTTCCAGAACCTTCCTGGCCTTTTCCGCCTCCGCCACCCGCAGCTTTTGTTCGGCGATCTTTCCTTCACCGTCGCCAATGCGACTTTCCAGGACTTGAATGTAGGACTGGGCCGCGACAATCGCCTTTTCCTGGCCATCGAGCGCGCCGAGGCACTGTTCCACCGCCTGCAGGGCGGCAGCCTTCCCTGCCAGAGCCTCGTTCCGGAGCGCCGACTCATTCTGCAGGACGAGCAGTTCCCGCTCCTTTTCCGGCAGGGCAGCAGCCTGTTCCTGTTTCACTGAAATCTCGGCAGTAAGTACCTTGATTTTTTCCTGCACCGCTTTCAGCAGCGACAGCGTCCCGTCAAACGTCTTGCGCCAGACGTCGATTCCCAGGATCTCGTCGAACGCGTCCTTGCGCTTCGTCGCCTGCCGGATGACGAAGGGGCCGAGAAAGTCGTTCTGGAACGGGCCGATAACCAGCTTGAACTGATCGGCCAGCGGCCGGCCATTGTCAAGGCCGAGCAGCTCCCCGAGGCGCGCCTCGGTCTCCTGGGCGCCGGCATGATCCTCCACCTCGAAGGCGCCGCCGACCTCCTTGTGCAGCAGCCATCGGGAAGCGGCCCCGACGGTCCGGGTGACACGGAACTTCTCGCCGCTGTCCAGCTGGAAATCGACGGCAATCTCCCCTCTTTTGGCCCCGATGGAGATGAACCGCTCGATATTGCCGACGAAATCCCGGGCTTCGACCCCGAACAGGGCGTAGCCGATCGCCTCGAAAATGGTGCTCTTGCCGACGCCGTTCGGACCGGAGAGGACGTTGATACCGGGCGAGAAATCAAGCTCGATGTCACGGTGAGACTTGATGTTCTTCAGCTGGATGGAGAGAATCTGCATTTTTTCACCAGAATTTCACCGGAACACGGAAACAGAAGGCTTGGGGCGGTGGGCGCTCAGCGGGAAATGAAATCGAGCTTGTAGCGGTCACGGATCAACCGCAGAAAGGATCCGACCCCCTTGAGGGCTTCCCGCAACCGATCGCGATCCATGTCGGTCATCACCAGGGGATCGACGGTATTGGCAGGCTTGTTGCCTTCCGACAGCGCCCGGAGTTGCCGCTGCAGCCGGAGCTGCACAAGATAGGTAAAAGATTCGTCGATGTTTTCCAGGGCTCCGGCCGACAGGACGCCCTGCTCCCGAAGCCGTTCGATTTTGTCCCAGGTGCTGCCGCCGACGATTCCGGCTTCGAGGGCCAGGAGGCTCACGCCTTCGGTGATGGCGAAGATGCCGGCCTTTTTCAGTTCGACCTTGCCCCGGTGTTCGCCGCGCCGCTCGACCCGGATGCGCCCGAACATCCCGAGCGGCGGCGGAAAGCGCACGATGTTTCGCGCCGCATAGGGAAAAAACAGGGCATGACGCCTGACTGCGGCCAAGAGGTGATCATGAAGCTGTCGCTCGAGCGCTTGATCGCCATAGAGAGCCCGGAAATCCTGGAACATCCCGAAGTTGACCATGTGCTCACCCTTCGGCACGTGAATCCACTGGTCAAGGAGTTCCTTCCATTCCGAGAGGCTATGACGCCACTGGGGGTTGCTTGCCATGGTATTGCCCGGGCAGCGGGGCACCCCCACTTCGTCCAGGGCGTCGGCGAGGCGGATGGCGAAGCGTTCCAGGTCGCCGAGCTTCTCCGGCGGGAAATCGTCGGCGTAGACCATGGCGCTGTCCTGGTCGGTGCGCAGGGTCTGTTCACCCCGCCCTTCGCTGCCCAGCACCAGATAGGCGGCGCCGTCGGGCAGCCGAATCCCTTCGTTGCTATCCATCAGAGCAATGATGCGCAGGGTAAAGGCGTCGTTGAGATGCGAGATGAGCTCGACCAGGCTTTTGGTGCCGGCGCCGGCGCGGGTGGCAAACCGCACCATTTCGAGCATCCGCACGTTCAGCGCCTTCAACTCCCCGATGGATTGGGCAGCGGCAATTTCCTGGTTGAGATAGAGGGGGGTGTGCGTCTGAATTCGCAGAAGGTCGGTGTCGGTGATGACGCCGGCCAGCCTCCCCTCATCGTCGACGACCCCCAGCCGGTGGACGTCGTGCTGGGCCATCCTGAAGATGGCCTCGTAGACATGATCCCGGAGGCGGATGGTGACGATGCCGGGGCGCATGATGTCCCGGACCTTATGACCGCCAAGCGCTCCGCCGGACTCGGCGATGAGTTTGCGCAGGTCACGG
>DATBML010000331.1:0-4974 GCA_036554885.1 Desulfuromonadales bacterium | reverse complement strand
ACCTGGCGACTGCGAAGGAACGGATTCTCGGGGAACGGATTGCGCACCTCGAACAAGCCCTGAACGCCGGGGGCGCGCCGGTACCCCCAGGGATCGAGGCCCGGCTCAGGCGTTTGCGGGGGGTGCTGGACTGGAACATTTATACGGAATACGACCAGCGCTTTACGGAGGCGCACAAGAATCTGCGCGGACTGAATCAGGTCGTGGAGCTGTTGAAGGGGCAGTATGCCTCTTTTGTGCGCACTCGCCAGGCCGCCACGCAAAGCTACGAAGGTTACGACGACGTGATCCGCCGCCAGCGGCTCCTCATTCAGGCGGCCGAGGAAAAGGTGAGGGAACTGATGGCACGGCAGGGGCAAATGCTGGAAGCCATGGCCGTGAATGAACTCACCTCGCGCCGTGCGCGGCTCGAAGAGTTTCAGGTAAAGGCGCGATTCGCCCTGGCAGACAGCTACGATCGTGCCACCCGGGCCCAGGGCCAGAAGAAGGTGGGTCAATGAATTTGAACCGACTATTCTTGTTCGTGGTGCCACTGCTTCTTGTCGCGTGTACATCGGGCGACAACAGGGGAACGATTGCCCAGTTGCGGAACATGCACATCGAAATCCGGGAAGAGCAGCTCGAAGGCGGGATCGAGAAAGCGATCGAGAGCTATCAGCGTTTTCTGGAAGAGACTCCGGACTCCGCGCTGGCGCCCGAGGCCATCCGTCGACTGGCAGACCTGAAGGTCGAGAGAGAATACGGTCTCCTCAGCGACGGTCACGGGACAGCGAGTGAGCTGCCTGCCCATTCCCCCTCACCCGTGATGGGCACAGCCGCCGCTCCGGGGCAACCGCTACCCGAGCGTCTCCCTCTCCATGAAGGGGATGGGACGTCAAGTCTGGCGCCTGTATCGGTGGCGGAAGCCCTTCCGGAAAGCGCTGACGACCTTGAGAGGGCCGGCGCACTCGAGGCGATCGAGCTCTACAAGAAACTGCTGAACGATTACCCGCTGTACGGGCGCAACGACCAGGTGCTGTACCAGATGTCCCGCGCCTACGAGGAGCTGGGTCGGATCGACGAGGCCATGGAGGTCATGGGCCGGCTGGTCAGTGACTTCCCGCAGTCCCGTTATATCGATGAAGTGCAGTTCCGACGTGCTGAATTCTTCTTTACGCACCGGCGATACCTGGACGCCGAGGATGCCTACACGACCATCGTGGATATCGGCGCCGGCTCCTCCTACTTCCAGTTTGCCTTGTACAAATTGGGGTGGACCTTCTACAAGCAGGATATCTATGAGGAGGCCCTGCATAAATTCATCGCCCTGCTGGATTACAAGGTGTCCGTCGGCTACGACTTCGCGCAGACCGAAGACGAGCAGGAACGCAAGCGCATGGACGACACCTTCCGCGTCATCAGCCTGAGCTTTTCAAACCTCGGCGGCGCCGGTTCCGTGGTGGATTACTTCTCACAACACGGCAAGCGCAGTTACGAGGACAGCGTCTACGGCAACCTCGGCGAATTTTACTTCGACAAGCGCCGCTACAATGATGCCGCCGCCACCTATGACGCCTTCGTGAGTCGCAACCCGTTCCACAAGATGTCGCCTCACTTCCACATGCGGGTTATCGCGATTCATGCCGCAGGTGGCTTCCCCAGCCTGGTCCTCGATGCGAAAAAGGAATTTGCCAGGAATTACGGCCTGAAGGCCGAATACTGGCGGTACTTCGAGCCGAGTGCCTGTCCGGAAGTCCTGGTTTACCTGAAAACCAACCTGACGGACCTGGCGAATCATTACCACGCCCTCTACCAGGATCCGCGGCACCTCGAAGAAAAGCAGGCGAATTTCGCACAGGCGCTGCACTGGTACCGGGAGTTCCTCACCTCCTTCCCGATGGACGCCGAATCGCCGGCCATCAATTATCAATTGGCGGATCTGCTTCTGGAAAACCGCTCGTTCGACCAGGCGGCGGTGGAATACGAAAAGACGGCATATGACTACCCGCAGCATGAGAAATCGTCCACGGCCGGCTATGCGGCGGTTTTCGCGTACCGTGAGCATCTGGGCGCCGTTTCGCCGGCTGGCAATGACCAGGTCAGGCGGGAGGTCGTCCGCAGTTCGCTGAAATTTGCCGCGACCTTCCCTTCGCACGAGAAGGCGGCGATCGTCCTCGGGGCGGCCGCGGACGATCTCTTCGACATGAAAGAGCATGAACAGGCGGCGGCTGTCGCGTACCAGCTCATCGAGGTATTCCCCGGCGCCGACGCCGATGTCCTGCGTTCGGCCTGGCTGGTCATCGGACATTCCTCTTACGAGCTTCTTCGCTACGGCGAGGCCGAAACCGCTTATGTGAAGGTGCTGGCGCTGCTGCCCGAAGGCGACAGGACGCGCGACGCGCTGGTCGACAATCTCGCCGCATCGATCTACAAGCAGGGTGAACAGGCGAATGCCCACGGGGATTACCGGGCGGCGGCCGACCAGTTCTTGCGGGTGGGCCGCCTGGCGCCGACCTCCAAGCTCAGGGCGACCGCCGAATACGATGCCGGCGCGGCCCTGATCCAGCTCAAGGACTGGGGAATGGCGACCGCTGTGCTGGTGGGATTCCGGAACCTGTTCCCCGGCCACGAGTTGCAGCCCGAGGTAACCAAGAAAATGGCCTTCGTCTACCGGGAGGCCGGACAGCTTTCCCTGGCGGCCGATGAATATGAACGCATCGAATCGGAAACCCGGGACGAAGAGGTCAGGCGGGAGGCCCTGCTGGTCGCAGCGGAACTGCATGAAGAAGCGGGCAGCAGCGTCCGCGCGCTCGAGGTTTACCGCCGCTACGTGGCCTATTTCCCCCGTCCGGTCGAGCTCAATCTGGAAACGCGCAACAAAATCGCTGAAATGCTGAAGACCGGGAACGATCGGGAACCCTACCTGAACGAGCTAAGGGAGATCGTTGCGATCGACGGGTCCGCGGGGGGCGCGCGCACCGCCCGGACCCGGTATCTGGCCGCGAATGCCGCGCTGGTGCTGGCGGAGCCTGGATATGACCGGTTCGTCGAAGTCAGACTTGCACAACCCTTCGAGGTCAACCTGCGCAAGAAGCGGGAGATGATGAAGGCGTCCGTGCAGGAATTCAACAGGCTCCTCGATTATGAAGTCGGCGAGGTCACTGCCGCGGCGACGTTCTACCTGGCCGAGATCAATGCCCACTTCAGCAAAGCGCTGATGCAGTCCGAGCGTCCCGTGGGGCTGAACGCCGTGGAACTGGAAGAGTACGAACTGGCCCTCGAAGAGCAGGCGTATCCGTTCGAAGAGAAGGCCATCGCCGTTCACGAGAGCAACCTCAAGCTGATTTCCCATGGCATCTACAACGGGTGGATCGACAGGAGTCTGCAGAAGCTGGCCGAGTTCATGCCCGCCCGATATGCCAGACCGGAAGAAACCAGCGGCATCATCAGCTCGCTGGACACCTACATTTTCGAACTGGACAGGCCGGCACCGCCAGCGGCACCGATGGCCGAAGGACAGTCGGCCGTTGCGGAAACCATGCCCGAAGAGCCGGCCGAGCAGGTCGAAAACGCAGAACCAGCGCCGGTTGCCGAGCCGGCTCAAATCGAAGTGCCGATTCAGGTGGACGAGCCGGTGAAGGCGGCGGCGGTTCCGCCGGCCGCTGCAGTGCAATAAGAACGGATCGAGTGACGGGGAGCGGTGCGATGCAGGACGTAAATACACGGCAAAGGCGGCGGTCGACTGCACGAGATTCTGCCCGATGCATGGTTCTGGTGATCGTGCTTGCGGTTCTTGCCGGCTGTACTTTCGGTGGCAAGCCCGGCACGGGGTCGGTAGCTGATGCGCCCTCTCTGCCCGCGGGACCTCCCGTGCCGGCAGGTCCGGTCGTGTCGCGACTCACGGACGGCCGGGAGGGATTCATCATCATGGAAACACCCAGCCTGGATGCGGAGTCGCGCCGGGACTTCGAGCAAGCCGTCGCGATGATGAAAAACCAGGACCATGATCAGGCGGTCGGACTGCTGGAAAAGGTGATCGAGCAATCGCCGGGAGTCACGGCGCCTTATGTCGACCTGGCGATTGCCTACAGGCATCTCGACCAGCTGGCGCAGGCCGAGCAGCATTTGAAAACGGCGCTTGAACTGGTTCCCGCGCACCCGGTGGCGAGTAATGAATACGGTTTGTTGCTGCGCAAAGCGGGACGTTTTGCCGAGGCCCGGACGATCTACGAGGAGACGCTCGCGACCTTTCCCGATTATTATCCGGCGCGCAGAAATCTCGGGATTCTCTGCGACCTGTACCTGAATGACCAGGCTTGTGCCCTTGAGCAGTACGAAATTTACAGCGAGGCCAAGCCCGGGGATGAGCAAGTCAGGATGTGGATCGCCGACCTGCGCCTTCGGCTCGGGCGGTAAGCTGAAGTTCAATTCGTGAAGGCAGGGGCGCTGCTTGCCGCGCCGGGGGGGAGCAGGCGCCGCCCCTGCAAGGAGGAAGATATGCACCGAAAATTGTTTCTGTGTCTGTGTCTGGTCCTGCTGCCGGCCGTCGTGGCCATGGCCCAGGACAAAGGAACGGACCCTGCGGAAGCAAGCCCGACGGAACCCAAGGAACTCTCGGGCATGTCCATCGTCGGCAACGATGAAGCCCCGAAATCCCTGTATATCGTTCCTTGGAAGAGCTCCGAAATGGGGGTGGAGACCAGTCTGAAAAAGATGTTGAACGAGGGTGACGTGCCGGTGGATCGTGACGTTTTCATGCGGCAGCTGGCTTTCTACGAAGCCAGCACCGCCAAATAACAAACTTCAAAGCGGGAGGATTGAGTAATGGGATCTATCTATTCGTTGGTCGCGTTTTTCCAGAAGGGCGGGCTGTTCATGTACCCCATTCTGTTCGTGTTTGCGGTGGGCATGGCCATCGCCGTTGAACGCTGGATCCATTTGAGCCGAATCAGGAGCGAGAACCGCAAAATGTGGAACCTGCTGCATCCGGTGCTG
>DATBML010000374.1:0-4891 GCA_036554885.1 Desulfuromonadales bacterium | reverse complement strand
TCTACTACGCGGCGGTGCGGCCGGTGGTGGAGCGCGACGGAATGCTGATCATGGTCGACGACGAGCGGTTGCAACTGCGTCCGGACGAGAAGATCGAGATGAAATCGGTGCGCTTCCGCACCCTGGGATGCTACCCGCTGACCGGCGCCGTCGAGTCGACCGCCGCCACCCTGCCGGAGATCATCCAGGAGATGCTCCTCACCCGCACCTCCGAGCGCCAAGGGCGCCTGATCGATCACGACCAGGCGGGTTCGATGGAGAAGAAGAAGCAGGAGGGATATTTCTGATGGCCCACCAATCCGAACTGATCGCCAGCGACATCCTCGCCTACCTCAAGACCCAGGAAGAGAAGGGGATGCTGCGCTTCATCACCTGCGGCAGCGTCGACGACGGCAAGAGCACCCTGATCGGCCGCCTGCTCTGGGATTCCAAGATGGTTTTCGAAGACCAGCTGGCGGCGCTGGAGGCCGACAGCAAGCGCGTCGGCACGCAGGGGGAGAATATCGACTACGCCCTGTTGCTCGACGGCCTGCAGGCCGAACGCGAGCAGGGGATCACCATCGACGTCGCCTACCGCTTCTTCTCCACCGACAAGCGCAAATTCATCGTCGCCGACACCCCCGGCCACGAGCAGTACACCCGCAACATGGTCACCGGCGCCTCCACCGCCCAGGTCGCCGTCATCCTCATCGACGCCCGCAAGGGGGTGCTGACCCAGACCCGGCGCCACAGCTACCTCGTCTCCCTGGTCGGCATCCGCCATGTGGTGCTGGCGATCAACAAGATGGATCTGGTCGACTACAGCCTTGATCGCTTCGAAGCGATCCGGCAGGAGTACGAGGCCTTCGCCGCCGGACTCGGCTTCGACCAGATTGCCGCCATTCCCATTTCCGCCCTGAATGGCGACAATGTCCTGACGCGCAGCGAGAAGACCCCTTGGCACCGGGGGCCGACCCTGATGGAGTATCTCGAAACCGTCCAGGTGGCCGATGCCGCCGTCCAGAAGCCGTTCCGCATGCGGGTACAGTGGGTCAGCCGCCCCAACCTCGACTTCCGCGGCTTCTGCGGCACCATCGCCTCGGGGAGCGTGCACCCCGGCGACGAAGTGGTTGTCTGCTCCTCAGGGCAGACCAGCCGCATCGCCCGCATCGTCACCATGGACGGCGACCTGGAGAGGGCCGTCGCCGGCCAGGCCGTGACCCTGACCCTGACCGACGAGATCGACATCAGCCGCGGCGACACCCTCGCCGACCCGCAGGAGCGCCCCTACCACGCCGACCGCCTGGAGGCCAAGGTGGTCTGGCTGCACGAAGAACCCCTGCTGCCGGGACGCAGCTATCTGCTCAAGGCCGGCTCCTCCACCGCACCCGCCCAGGTGGCCGAACTCAAGTTCAAGGTGAACGTCAACACCCTGCAGCAGGAAGCGGGCAACATCCTTCAGCTCAACGAGGTGGGGGTGTGCAGCCTCAGCCTCGGCAAACCGATCAGCTTCGACTCCTACCGGGAGAACCGCGGCACCGGCAACTTCATTCTCATCGACCGCCTCACCAACGCCACGGTCGGCGCTGGAATGATTCACCAGCCCCTGCTCCAGCCCGGCAGCGGTCACTGGCAGAGCCTCGACCTCGACAAGAAGGCCCGGGCCGAACTCAAGGGCCAGAAGCCGCGCGTCCTCTGGTTCACCGGCCTGCCCGGAGCGGGCAAGTCGACCATTGCCAATCTGGTCGAGAAGAAACTTCATTCCCTCGGTCGCCACACTTACCTCCTGGACGGCGACAACCTGCGCCAGGGGCTCAGCTGTGACCTCGACTTCACCGACGCCGGCCAGGTCGAACACATCCGCCGGGTCGCCGAAGTCACCAGGCTCTTCGCCGATGCCGGACTGATCGTGCTGGCCTCCGTCACCTCGCCGTTCCGGAGCGAGCGGCGAACCGCCCGCGAACTTCTGGAAGCGGGAGAATTCGTGGAGATTTTTGTCGATACCCCGCTTCCGGTCTGCGAGGAGCGCGACACCACCGGACTTTACCGGAGGGCCCGCGCCGGAGAGATCCGGAACGTTGCCGGCATCGATTTGGCTTATGAAGTGCCCGAGCATCCGGAAATCACCGTTAACGGCGCTCAGGCTTCCGCCGACGCCCTCGCGGAGCAGATTGTCAGGGAACTTTACGGGTAAGACCAAGTTTTTCTGGTAGCCTTGATCCATTGCGTCAAGCCCGAGACCTCAAGTGCGTTCGATACAGTACTGCAGCATATTTTCTCATCCATGCGAAAGGAGCACCAACATGGCCCGGATCTTCATCGACAACTCCCTCTCCATCGGCCGCACCCCTCTTGTCCGGCTCAACCACCTCGCCCCCCAGAGCGGAGCGACCATCCTGGCCAAGGTCGAGGGACGCAATCCCGCCTATTCGGTCAAGTGCCGGATCGGCGCCTCGATGATCTGGGATGCCGAAAAGAAGGGTTTGCTGAGCCCCGGCAAGGAAATCGTCGAGCCGACCAGTGGCAATACCGGCATCGCCCTCGCCTTTGTTGCTGCCGCCCGGGGCATCCCTCTCACCCTGACCATGCCGGAAACGATGAGCATCGAGCGGCGCAAGGTGCTCAAGGCCTTCGGCGCCAACCTGATTCTTACCCCGGGACCCAAGGGGATGTCCGGGGCGATCGCCGCGGCCGAGGAACTGGCGGCATCCGACCCGAATAAATATATCCTTTTGCACCAGTTCAAAAATCCGGCCAACCCGGCCATCCACGAGCAAACCACCGGTCCCGAGATATGGGAAGACACCGAAGGACAGATCGACGTCCTGGTCTCCGGGGTAGGGACTGGCGGTACCATCACCGGCATTTCCCGCTACATCAAGAACACCCGGGGGAAAAAAATCATTTCGGTGGCGGTGGAACCCGCCGACAGCCCGGTGATCAGCCAGAAGCTCGCCGGCCAGGAGATCAAGCCCGGGCCGCACAAGATTCAGGGAATCGGCGCCGGCTTCATCCCCGACACCCTCGACCTCTCGGTCGTCGACCGGGTGGAGCAGGTGAGCAACGATGAAGCCATCGAATTTGCCCGGCGACTGGCCAAGGAAGAGGGCATCCTCTCGGGAATCTCCTGCGGCGCCGCCGCCGCCGTGGCTGCCCGACTGGCGGCGCAGCCCGAATTTGCCGGCAAGAACATCGTCGTCATTCTCCCGGACTCCGGGGAGCGCTACCTCACCAGCGTGCTGTTCGAGGGAATTGTCTGACATCGTCTGCCTTCAAAATGTCACTGTAGAGACGGGCCGGTGGCCCGTCTCAGACGCCCCACCGGGGCGTCTCTACAAGTCGATGCCATGATTGAACGCGGGCAGGGGCAAGTGGACTGCCGTGGTTAACCGCTAATATTTTACGATAATAATTATTGACAATAAAAAACGGTTTTCCTATAGTTGTGGTCAAGAAAAATCATACGCAGCATCGTCTTTATCAAGAGTGGCGGAGGGACAGGCCCTGCGAAGCCACAGCAACCGATCCGCACGGCGCGGATGCCAGGTGCTAATTCCTGCTCCGGAATTTTCGGGGGAAGATGAGGACGGAGTTTCGAAGGACCGGAGTCGACGCACCCCGACACCCCTCGAAGCCCCTTCTCATCGTCACGAGAAGGGGCTTCGTTTTTTGCCCCGGATAAATCCAAGGGGGATTGATCATGGATCAGAACAAGCAGCCTTCCCTGGCCAGCCGCATCGTGCAGATCGGCGTCGGCCGCGACGAGAAAACCGGGGCGATCAGCTTCCCCATCTACCCCAGCGCCACCTACCGGCACCCGGGAGTGGGGGAAAGCACCGGCTTCGACTACACCCGCTCGGGCAACCCGACCCGGCAGATGCTGGAGGAGGGGCTCGCTCTGCTCGAGGGGGGAAGTCGCGGCCTCGCCTTTTCCTCGGGGATGGCGGCGCTGACCACCCTTTTTCTGCATTTTTCCGCCGATGACCACCTGGTCGTCTCCGAGGATCTCTACGGCGGCACCTACCGGGTGCTGGCCCAGGTTTTCGCCAAGTTGGGGCTGAGCGCCACCTACGTCGACACGACTAAGACCGCAGCGGTGGCCGCCGCCATCAACGACCGGACCAAGGCCATCCTGGTGGAGACGCCGGGCAATCCGCTGCTCGGCGTCGCCGACCTGACGGCTCTTGCCGCCCTCTGCCGGCTGCATAAACTTCTATTCATCGTCGACAACACCTTCCTCACACCGCTGTTGCAGCGGCCGCTGGACCTCGGTGCCGACGTCGTGATACATTCGGCGACCAAATACCTGAGCGGACACAACGACCTCTGCGCAGGTGTGCTGGTTACCAGAGACCCGACTCTCGGCGAACGCCTCTACTTCCTGCAGAACTCCACCGGCGCCATCCTCCCGCCGCAGGATTGCTGGCTGCTGATCCGCAGCCTCAAGACCCTGTCGCTGCGCATGGAGCGTCACTGCCTGAGCGCCCTCACGGTTGCCCGCTGGCTGAAGACGCAACAGAAGGTGACCGCCGTCTACTATCCGGGGCTGGAGGATCACCCCGGTCACGAACTGTCAAAGACGCAGGCGAAGGGGTTTGGCGGCATGCTCTCCTTCCGGGTGGAAAGCCCCGACGTTGCCCGGGCGGCACTGAAGAAGCTGCGTCTGATCTCCTTTGCCGAAAGCCTCGGCGGCGTCGAATCCCTCATGACCCTGCCGGCGGTGCAAACCCACGGCGACATCCCCAAGGAGGAGCGCGAGCGTCTCGGCATCTGCGAGTCCCTGCTGCGCCTCTCGGTGGGAATCGAGGACGTGAACGACATCATCGCCGACCTGGAACAGGCTCTGAGTTGATAAAATCATAGGTTTCATAGGTCTTATTAGTTCCATAGGACCCATAGGACCTATAAAAGG
>DATBML010000281.1:0-6439 GCA_036554885.1 Desulfuromonadales bacterium | reverse complement strand
CCCTGGCGCAGGTCGCGGATGATCTCCATCCGCTCCACCGTATGGATGTCCGAGTGCAGGTAGCGCACCCGGATTCCCAGCTCCTCCAGGTAGCCGGTGAGGTCTTCGGCCATCCGCTTGGTCAAGGTGGTCACCAGGACGCGGTAGTCCTTCTGGACCGTCGCGCGGATCTCGTGGATCAGGTCGTCGACCTGCTCCCTGGCCGGCCGCACCTCGATCGGCGGGTCGACCAGGCCGGTGGGCCGCACGATCTGCTCGACCACCACCCCCTGCGCCTTCTGCAGCTCGTAGTCGGCCGGGGTGGCGGAGACGTAGAGGGTCTGCAACGCCCTGGCTTCGAACTCCTCGAAGGTCAGGGGACGGTTGTCGAGGGCCGAGGGGAGCCGGAAACCGTAATTGACCAGCGTCTCCTTGCGGGAACGGTCGCCGCGGTACATGGCGCCGACCTGGGAGACGGAGACGTGGCTCTCGTCGATGAAGAGCAGGGCATCGGCAGGAAAATAGTCGAAGAGCGTGGCCGGCGGCTCGCCGGGCTGGCGGCCGTCGAGAAAGCGCGAGTAGTTCTCGATCCCCTGGCAGTAGCCCATCTCTTCCATCATCTCGATATCGAACAGGGTACGCTGCTCGATGCGTTGCGCCTCGAGCAGCATGTTGCGCTCGCGGAAATACTGGATGCGTTCGCGCAGCTCCTCCTGGATTTCCTTTATCGCCCGCTCCAGGGTGGGGCGGGTGGCGACGTAGTGGCTGGCCGGGAAGATGGTCGTACGGCCAATGCGGTCGAGAACCCGGCCACGCAGCGGATCGATCTCGGAAACCGCCTCGATCTCGTCGCCGAAGAACTCGATGCGCAGCGCCCGGTCCTCCTCGTAGGCGGGGAAGATCTCCACCGTGTCGCCGCGCACCCGGAAGCTGCCGCGGTGGAAGTCGACGTCGTTGCGTTCGTACTGGATCTCCACCAGCCGTTTCAACAGGGAGTTGCGATCGAGTTCCATCCCCTCTTCCAGCCGAACCAGCATGCCGAAGTAGGCCTCGGGTGAGCCGAGGCCGTAGATGCAGGAAACGCTCGCAACGATCAGCACATCGCGCCGCGACAGCAGCGAGCGGGTGGCGCTGTGGCGCATCTTGTCGATCTCTTCGTTGATCGAGGAGTCTTTTTCGATGTAGGTGTCGGTGACGGGGACGTAGGCTTCGGGCTGATAGTAGTCGTAGTAGGAGACGAAATACTCGACGGCGTTGTTCGGAAAGAGTTCCTTGAACTCGCCATAGAGCTGGGCGGCCAGGGTCTTGTTGTGCGCCAGCACCAGCGTCGGCCGCTGCACCTCGTCGACGACGTTGGCCATGGTGAAGGTCTTGCCGCTGCCGGTGACGCCGAGCAGCACCTGGTGCCGGTCGCCGCGGCGGATCCCCTCGACCAGTTCGCGGATCGCCTGCGGCTGGTCGCCGCGGGGTTGGTAGTCGGATTTGAGTTCGAATTTGGCCATAGGGATTCCGTCAACGACGTAGGGGCGCAGCATGCTGCGCCCCTACCATTCTATCGCAAACGATTTTTTGCAGGGGCGATCCTTGTGATCGCCCAGGGCGAATACGAGATTCGCCCCTAGCGCACCTTCCAGCTCGTCCCCTCTTTCGAGTCGAGCAGTTCGATCCCCTTGGCCGCCAACTCGTCGCGGATGGCGTCAGCGCGGGCGAAGTTGCGCTCCTGGCGGGCCTGCCGGCGGTCAGCGATCAGCTGCTCGATCGCCTCCGGAGTGAGGCCGGTCGCCTCCAGACCTTCGGCCTGGCTCCGGGCCAGCCAGGCAGCGGGATCGGAGGTGAAGAGCCCCAGCACGCCGCCGAGCTTGAGCAGCTTGCTGCGGGCGTCGCGCAACACGGCCAGCGACAGGGAGCATTCGTCGAAGCGGTTCTCGCTGATCAGCCTGTTCATCCCCCGCACCGCCTCGAAGAGGTGACCGATGGCGAGTGCCGTGTTGAAGTCGTCGTTCATCGCCTCGGCAAAGCGATCCTCCAGGGCCTCGATGCGGTCGAAAACCTCCCGCTCCTCGTCCTTGATCACCGGGCAGGTGAGCTGACCGGGGACCGGACGGCTCTCCAGCAGCTCGCCGGCGGCCTTGAGTGCCTCGTAGAAGCGGCTGAGCCCGGCACGGGCATCCTCGAGGTTCTGGTCGGAGAAGTCGATGGGGGAGCGGTAGTGGGCGGTGAGGATGAAGAAGCGCACCACCTCCGGGTCGTACTTCTTGAGGATGTCGCGGATGGTGAAGAAGTTCCCCAGCGACTTGCTCATCTTTTCCTGGTTGACGTTGACGAAGCCGTTGTGCAGCCAGTAGCGGGCGAATGGCTTGCCGCTCGCCCCCTCGCTCTGGGCGATCTCGTTCTCGTGGTGGGGAAAAATCAGGTCGCGGCCGCCGCCGTGGATGTCAAAGGTGTCGCCAAGCAGGGAAGAGCTCATCGCCGAGCACTCGATATGCCAGCCCGGCCGCCCCGGCCCCCAGGGGGAGTCCCAGGCAGGTTCGCCCGGTTTGGCCGCCTTCCACAGCGCAAAGTCCATCGGGTTGCGCTTCTGCTCGCCGGGTGCGATGCGGGCGCCGGCCTGCATCTCCTCCATGTTGCGTTTGGAGAGCTTGAGGTAGCCGGTGAACTTCTCGACCGCAAAGTAGACGTCGCCCGCCGCCTCGTAGGCCAGCCCCCGCTCGATGAGGCGTTCGACGATGGCGATGATCTGAGGGATGTACGCTGTCGCCTTCGGCTGATGGGTCGGCAGGTCGAGACCGAGTGCCGCCATGTCCTCGTCAAAAGCGCGGATGAACTCCTCGGCCAGCTGCCGGCTGTCGATCCCGCGTTCGTTGGCGCGGTTGATGATCTTGTCGTCGACATCGGTATAGTTGCGCACATAGTTCACCTCGAAGCCGGCGAACTTCAGGTAGCGGTAGATGACATCGAAGACGATATTGGCGCGGGCATGGCCGATGTGGCAGTAGTCGTAAACGGTAACGCCGCAGACGTACATCCCGACCTTGCCGGGGTGCAGGGGAACGAATTCCTCCTTGCGGCCGGTCATCGTATTGTAGACACGCAGGGACATGGCAATCCTCTTTTCTGATCAGCATCCGGGCGACGGAGGTCGAACGGTCGCCACTGCGCCTTTAAATAGCACAGCTGCCGGCAGTTGCAAAGAATTTTGCGAATTTCAGCGCCGCAGCAGATGGGCAAGGGCGGCCGGGATGTCAGGCAGGGGGAGCGTCTGGTCGACCACCCCCAGGGCAATGGCGGCCTTCGGCATGCCGAAGACGGCGCAGGTTGTTTCGTCCTGGGCAATGGTGTAGCTGCCCTGTCGCTTGAGCTCCGCCATTCCGTCGGCCCCGTCCCGGCCCATACCGGTCAGCAGAACCGCCACCACGGAAGGAGCGAGGGCGCCGCTGGCCAGTGACCTGTAGAGGACGTCGACCGACGGACGACAGCAGTTGACAGGCGGCGTTTCGACCAGGCAGACCCGCTCGCCTCGCACCTCCATGTGGACGTTGTTGGGAGCAACCAGTGCCACCCCCGCTTCCAGGGGATCGCCGTCGCGGGCCAGACGGACTCTGAACGGGCTTTCCCGGTCGAGCCATTCTGCGAAACCGGGGGCGAAGCCGCGGGCGATATGCTGGACGATGAGCACCCTGGCCTTGCTTTCGCGGGGCAGATCCTTCATCAGCCGCATGACCGCCTTCGGCCCGCCGGTGGAGGCGCCGATGGCCAGAATGTCCCGTGGCCCGTCCGCGGGCGGAGGCAGTTTTGGGAGGGGCGGACGCTGGCGACGAAAGTGGTGAATCACCTTGACCCGGGCAAGGAACTTGACCTTTTCCACCAAGCGGGCGGCGATCTCCTCGAACGCCTCGGTCACGATACCGTGGGGTTTCTCCATGACGTCGAGGGCACCGCGCTGAATCGCGTTGAAGGCACTGCGGCTGTCGGTGGGATCGACGTTGGCCGAGAGGACCAGTATCGGGGTCGGACAGCTGGCCATGATCTCGGTCACCGCTTCCAGGCCGTCCATGACCGGCATCAGCACGTCCATGATGATCAGGTCGGGACGAAGCCGGGCGGTCTCCGCCACCGCCTGGCGACCGTCACTGACCTCTGCGATGACCCTGATTTCCGGGTCCTTCGCCAGAAGATCCTTGAGGACCATCCGCGTCAGCATCGAATCATCTGCAACAAGAACTTGAATCATATTCTTCAATTCATTCGATAGAAATGACACCTGCGGCACAGGCAGGACGTGCTTACGCCGCCACCCGGACACCCGCACATACTTCCCTGCTTCCCTGGACACTGCGAGACATTTCCATTCTAATCCTAACCGATAAGAGTTTCCACCGTGCTCAGCAGGGTCCCCTGGTCGAAGCTCCCCTTGACGATGTAGGCCTGCGCTCCGGCTTCGATGCCCTGGCGCTTGTCGGCATCCGATGCGAGGGAGGAGACGATGATGACGGGGGTTTCCCGCGTGCGTTCCATCTCCCGCAGCTTCCGTGTCAGCTCGAAACCGTTCATACCCGGCATTTCGACGTCGCTGACGACCAGGTCGAATTCGAAATCGACGCCGGCGATCTTGCTCAGGGCGTCGGAACCGGAGATTGCGATGGTCACTTCGTAGCCGTGGGTTTCGAGAATGTTCTTTTCCATGGTCCGGGTGGTGATGGAGTCGTCGACCACCAGGATGCGCCCCTTTCTTGCCTGTGCCCGCATCCCCTCCGTTTCCTGGCGCAGGCGGCTCCCCCGCCCGGCGAGACTGGCACTGAAAAGATCGGGGACCGAAAGAATGAGGGCCGGTGCCCCGTCGCCCAGAATGGTCGCACCGGAAAAGAATTCCACGCTCTTGAGCTGCTTGCCCATGCCCTTTACCACCAGTTCCTGGACTCCGAGGGATTTGGAAACGAGGCAGGCCAGCTGCTGCTCGCGAAAGTTGAGAACCAGGGCGGTGATCCGTTTCGGCGCCGCCCGTTGCCGGGAGAGTCCGAGAATCTCCCGCATGGCAAAGAGCGGCAGGGTATTGCCGCGAACCCGCACGACCTCCCGGCCGCCTTCGGTCAATACATCCTTTTCCGCAAGTCGCAGAATTTCCGAAACGTAATGCAGGGGAATGGCATAAACCTCCCCTTCGC
The DNA here is from genome assembly GCA_036554885.1 of Desulfuromonadales bacterium. Taxonomy (GTDB): domain Bacteria; phylum Desulfobacterota; class Desulfuromonadia; order Desulfuromonadales; family DASPGW01; genus DASPGW01. The sequence goes on along the minus strand of DATBML010000281.1, from coordinate 1,298 downwards.
AGTCGACGAGCAGACTGGTGACCACCGCCAGGGTCAGCGGCAGCAGCAGCGTCATTTCCGTTCCCTTGCCGGGGGTGGAGTGAATGACCAGGTTCCCTTTGACCCGATCGATGTTCGCCTTGACCACGTCCATGCCGACGCCGCGGCCCGAGACATCGGTGATGAATTCACGGGTCGAGAAGCCGGGGCGCAGGATCAGGTAGATCGCTTCCTCGTCGCTGAGCTGGCGGGCTTCATCGGCGGCCAGCAGCCGGCGTGCCACCGCGACCCTGCGGATCTGCTCCGGGTCGATACCGCACCCGTCGTCGCGCAGCACCAGGCGCACAAAACCGCCTTCATAGCGGGCTGACAGTTCCACCCGACCGGCGGCGGGTTTGCCTGCCCGCAGCCGTGCTTCCGGGGTCTCGATGCCGTGGTCGACGGCATTGCGCAGCATGTGCAGGAGCATCGGCCGGGCCGCTTCGAGCATCATCCGGTCGAGTTCCACCTCCTCACCGCTGAGACTTAATTGAATTTCCTTCTGCTGGTCGCGGGCCAGGTCCCGGGTCATGCGTACCAGGTCGTCGGTGATAGTGGAAAGGGGGAGCATGCGCAGTTCCATGGCCCCGTCATGCAGCTCATCCGAAAGGTACGCCAGCGCCAGCGTATCCCGCTCGAAATCGAGGGTCATCCGGGTAAAGTCGTCGAGGATGTCCTTGCACAGGTGATAGTTCTCGGCCCGCCGCAGGCGCCGCAGAAACCCGTCCAGGCGCCCTCGCAAGCCGTTCATCTGCCGCCCCCGTTCCTCGAACATCCGGCGGACGATGAACATTTCGCCGAGCAGATTGACCATCTGGTCGAGCTTGGCAACGCTGGTGCGCACCGTGTCCCGCTCCGCCTTCTCCTCAGGCGCCCTGGTCGCCGGCTTGACCGGGTGTTCGGGCAGAACGCCGGTCTTGAGCCCCTCCAGAACGGCATCGACGTTGACCGCGATCTCTCCGCCGGAATGGGCCTGGGCGGTCAGCGCCTCGAGGGCATCGGTAGCCACCAGCAAAAGGTCGGTCAGGGCAGGGGTCAATGGACGGCTGCCGAGCTCGACCTCCTTGAGCAGGGTTTCGAGATCGTGCGCCACCTGGCCGAGCGGACCCAGATCGAGCATCCTGGCGGAACCCTTGAGGGTATGGGCGCTGCGCAGCAGCGCATGCAGCCGTTCCGGGACCAGGCCATCCTTCTCCATGGCCAGGAACCCCTGGCGGAGGAGCTGCAGATGCTCCTCCGCTTCGCGGGCGAAAATTTCGATGTACTTCCTGGTTTTCACC
>DATBML010000277.1:0-1523 GCA_036554885.1 Desulfuromonadales bacterium | reverse complement strand
CGCAGCATAAGCAGGCGCTACCAATTCTTGAAGGAGGTTAGCCATGGAAACGAAATGTGAAGTTGAAGTACAGGCAAACGAAGTCTGTGAAGAGGCTCTGGTTCTGAATGAGATCCAGGTCGAAGAGCTCGCCATCGACGGCATCTGCGGGGTGTACTGAGATGGCGGCGGCAGGCATCCGGCTGCATCCCGCCTGCCGCGTCCGGCAAGAGGGGTTCGGCCTCCTGTTTTACGATTCCAGGGGGCCGCGCCTTCTCTTCGCCGAAACCGGCAGTCTGCTCCCCACCGAATTCTTCGCCACCGTCCGGAGCCTGGACGACCTCCCTGCCGGGCTGTCGGAGCAGGAGCAGCGAATTTTGAAGAAATTTCTGTCGCAACTTCTGGAAAAGGGTTTTCTCCGTGAGCAATCGATTTGTTGAAAAGGGGCTTCGCTCCCCCGTCAATCTGACCTGGGAAGTGACCTTCGCCTGCAACCTGCGCTGCCGCCATTGCCTGTCGGCTTCGGACGAGCCGGCGCCGGACGAAATGACGACCGGCGAAGCTCTGGACCTGGTGGAGCAGTTGCATGAAGCCGGCGTCTTCCAGGTCAATTTCGGCGGTGGTGAACCTTTCCTGCGTCCCGACTTCGAGCAGATCCTGGCCGCCTGTCACGGCAAGGGAATCATGACCTGCATCTCCACCAACGGCACTCTGCTCGACCCCGAACGGGTCGCCCGGCTGGCCGCGAGCCGGCTGGTGGCCATCCAGGTCAGCCTGGACGGGGCGAGTCGGGAGACCTGCGACGCCATCCGCGGGCAAGGGGTTTTCGACCGGGCCATCAAGGCCGTCGAGCTGCTGGCGGCCAGCTCCATCCCGACCAGTATCAATACGGTCCTCACCGCCCAGAATGCCGGCGAAATCCCGGCGCTGCACGAGCTGGCCCGTTCTCTCGGGGTGTCGCTGCGGGTTAGCCGCTTCCGTCCGTCGGGACGAGGGGCGGACAACTGGGAAGATCTCCGGCCGACTCCCGCCCAGCTCCTGGCCTTCTCGGCCTGGCTGGCCGACAGCGGCGACGTGCGCACCGGCGACAGCTTCTTCTCGTTGACGACCCAGGAGCGCCAGGGGTTGGGGCTCAACCTCTGCGGCGCGGCCAAGCTCACCTGTTGCGTCGGGCCTACCGGCAACATGTACCCTTGCGCCTTTCTGCAGACCGACCGGTTCAAGGCGGGCTCGTTGCGCGACAACTCCTTCCAGGAGCTCTGGGACGATTCGGAGATTTACGCCTCCTTCCGCTCGCTGAGGATCCATTCCTGCGAGGAGTGCCGGCGCTTCGACCAGTGCCATGGCGGCTGCCCGGCCGTTGCCTGGCACCTGAAAAACGACATCAACGGCGGCGACCCGGAGTGCCTGGAACGTTGCGTGACCAGCATTGCCGATGAGGTAAAGACCGCGGTGGCCGTCTGAACATAATGTAGGGGCGAGGCATGCCTCGCCCGTTTATCGCCGGCATATGGCCGGCGGGCGACGCATGCGTCGCCCCTACA
>DATBML010000241.1:0-2210 GCA_036554885.1 Desulfuromonadales bacterium | reverse complement strand
CGCCGCCATTTCGGCCCACTCCAACCTGGGAGCGGTATTCGGCCTGCTCGAAGCTCGCCACTTCTGGTACGGACCCTATATGCCGATCTATTTCATCCTTTCGGCCCTCGTCTCGGGCGGCGCCCTGACCCCCCTGATCGTCTATTTCAACCACAAGGCGCGCGGCCGGGAGCTGTCGCTCAGGTACCGCGAGTTCATGGAGGTGATCGGCAAGCTTCAGGCGCTGTTCCTCGGGATCCTGATGTTCTTCACCACCTGGAAGTTCATCACCGGCACCTACGGCCAGCCCCCCGAGAAATACGAGGCGACCATGGCCCTGCTGACCGGTCCGCTGGCGGTCAACTTCTGGTTCTTCGAGGTGCTGCTGGGGATGGTCATGCCTTTTCTGATCCTCATCAACAAGAACACCCGGACCGTTTTCGGGGTGGCGATGGCGGGACTGTCGACCCTGGTCGGCATCTTCTTCATGCGCTACGACCTGGTCATCGCCGGCCAGCTGGTGCCGATGCGCCAAGACGTCGGCGAAACGGGCCATCAACTGCTCCACTACTTCCCTTCGCTGGCCGAAATCTCTATCGTCGTCGGGGCGCTCTGCCTGTGTCTGCTGATGTACTCCCTGGCCGAGAAAATTTTCGACCTGGAAGGCGGTCACCGCCACCGCTAAAGGCTCCTTCTTCATCTTGCTGCCAGGAATGAGACGATCGTTCCTTGCCTCCTTGGGCCGGCCTCAGCGCCGGCCTTTTTTTGCGCAGAATTACGAAGGGCGATGCTTGCGTTGCCCCTTCGGGGACATCAATGTGTGAGGGTAGGGGCGAGGCGCTGCCTCGCCGGGATGCGGGCGACCCAGAGTGTCGCCCCTACACGACCTTTGCTAACCACGCCCTCTCGCTGCGGCAGAATTCCCGCAGCAGACCGGCGGCCCAGCGGTAGAGAGGATGGGTCTGGCCATCGGTTTCAATACGGTCGCAGAAAGCCGGCATCCAGGGATGCAGGAGGGTGCGGCAGAAGCCGGTCTGATGCTCGACCGCCTTGCGGGCGGCGGCCAGATCCCGGCGGCCGAGTGCCTGCTCCTCCTGCTCCACCAGGTAGTAGAGGAATTCAAGCTCGGTCGGCAGAAAGTCCGGCGGCTCGCCGCTCCCCTCCAGCGAGAGTCCTTCAGCGCGGTAGGCTGCCGCCACATGCAGGCTGGTCTGCCCCATCAGGCGCTCGTCCCGCTCCAGGTAGACGCTTCCGTAGGGCGGCGCCGGCGCGCCCCCCAGCCGGTTGATGAACAGGTCGGTATAGGCCACCTCCAGCTCGACGGTCGAGCTGAGGGTTGCCGGCGGCGCGGGAGTAGTGAGCAGCAGACTGCCGACCTCCGCCGCTTCACCCTCTTGCAGCGCGGCCGTCAGTTCCCGGTCCGGGTAGCTGAATAGCCGGGCGAGGAAGGCGTAGAGTCGTTTTCGTTCGCTTACGTGCAGCATCGGTTAATTATCCTGGGAAAAGCAGTCTCACGCGACGAACGCAACGAACGCGACGTAAAACCGGGAGTTTATCAGAAATAGACCTTTCACCTGCTCGATGAGAGACCCTAGGATGCAAGACTTCGATTTCGTTGCGTCCGTTGCGGCGTTGCGTGATCAACTGCCGTGTTTAGGATTATTCAAGTCCCATCTGGCGCATTTTCCGCCAGAGGGTGGTACGGCTCATCCCCAGTTGCCGGGCAACATCGTGCTTGCGCCAGCGGTGTGTCTCCAGGGCGCGGATGATCTGCTGCGACTCATCAGTGCCGACCTCCTCGGTCCGGGGCGCCTCGACCACCGCCCGATGCAGCGAGACCGGGAGGAACTGCCGCTCGATGCGGCCGGTCGTGCTGGTGACGTAGGCGTGCTCGATGGCGTTTTCCAGCTCGCGGATGTTTCCCGGCCACTCGTAGGCCATCAGCAAAGCCATGCCGCGGCTGGAGATTTCGGAGATGCGCTCGCCGCGGGCGTTGAATTTCTGGATAAAGGCCTCCGCCAGCAGCGGGATGTCCTCCTTGCGCTCGCGCAGCGGGGGAAGGCTGATCGGGACGACGCAGAGCCGGTAGTAGAGGTCCTCGCGGTAATTCCCCTTCTCGATCTCCCGCCGCAGGTCCTTGTTGGTGGCGGCGATGATGCGCACGTCGGTCTTGCGCGTCTGGATGCCGCCGACCCGCTCGAACTCCCGCTCCTGCAGCACCCGCAGGAGTT
>DATBML010000229.1:0-7431 GCA_036554885.1 Desulfuromonadales bacterium | reverse complement strand
AGAGTCACCAGCTGGATATCGTCGTTGAGCAGCAGATCGAAGGCAAACTGCTGCTCGCGGTTGCGCGAATGGATCCCCCAGACCCCGTCCTTGGGCGGCCGGACCAGCGGCACCAGCCGCCGCAGGGTCGACTGATAACGGCAGAGGGCGGTGTGGGAAGGGTTGGCGGCTTCGACCAGGGTGACGTACTCGTTCGGCAGAAATTCCTCCGGCGAATCGAGATATCCCTGACCGTAGAACCGGTCGACCTCCTCCTTTTCCACCATGAGCTGGGCGGTGCCAGAATACAGTTCGTCGATCGAAACCTTGTCCGACTCGTAGTCCTCCGCCGGCAAACCCACGGCATCGGCCTTGATCCGCAGGTTGGTGTCCTTGGTGACGAAGACGACGGGAAACTTGGAGTGCTCCTTCATCTTCATCGCCACCGCCAGGATGCGGTTGTCCCCCTGGTCGGAGCGCAGTTCGGGCGGCAGTCGCTTGAGCGCCTCCTCGGTAAAGATTTCGACCTTCAGCACCCCGCCCTTCTCCAGCGTCACCCCCTCGACGAGGTGAGCCTGCTTGCGAAAACCGTCGAGCAGCCGCGAGACCTGTCGGGCATTGCGGCCGATTTCGCTCTGGTCTTTCTTGAACCGGTCGATCTCTTCGATAACCGTGATCGGAATGACCAGGTCGTTGTCCTCAAAGCGGAAAATAGCCTGGGGGTCGTGCAGCAGAACATTGGTATCGAGGATATAGGTCTTTTTCATGGGGACCTTTCATGATTAAAGTCGCTGGTATGGCCGGGGCCGCCTTTTCAGGCCGGGGAACGGGATGCCACCGCGGACACGGCACTCACCAGATGATCGATCTCCGCCGCGGACGTGAAATAGCCGGGGCTGACCCGGACAGTGCCGCGAGGGAAGGTGCCGATGGTGCGATGGGCGTCAGGTGCGCAGTGCAAGCCGACCCGGCAGAGGATATCATGATCCCGGTCCAGGAGGAAGCCGACTTCCGCCGGGTCACGGCCGGTCAGATTGAACGAGAGTACCCCCCCGTGGAAACGGGGGTCGAGAGGTCCGTACAGCTCGACTTCCGGGATCTCCCGCAGCCCGCTGATCAGCTGCGCCAGAAGCTCGGACTCGTGGGCCCTGACGGCGGACATCCCTTCGCGCAGCAGGAATTCGATGCCGGCCAGCAAGCCGGCCAGGCCGGGAGTGTTGAGGGTGCCGGCTTCGAGCCGCTCAGGCATCGCATCGGGCGGCAGTTCGGATTGTGAATTCCCCCCCGTTCCGCCATAGATCAGCGGCCGCAGCTCGATCCCCTCGCGCACGTAGAGCAGACCGGTTCCCGGCGGCCCCATGAGCCCCTTGTGCCCGGGAACGGCCAGCAGGTCAATCCCCATGCCGTTGACGTCGAGGGCGAACTGGCCGGCGCTCTGGGCGGCATCGACCAGGAAAAAAATCCCCTCACGCCGGCACCAGGGACCGATCTCCTCGATCGGCTGCAGGGTCCCGGTGACGTTGGAACAGTGGGTGAGGACGACGAGACGGGTCGTTTCCGTACAGGCGCGCTTGATGGCGGCAGGATCGATGAACCCCTGGCGGTCGGCCGGCACCTTGACCACCACCACCCCGCGCTCCTGCAGAGCCCGCAGGGGGCGCGTGACGGCGTTGTGCTCCATGGTCGAGGTCACGACCCGGTCGCCGGGTTGCAGCAGGCCGAACATGCCAACATTAAGGGCTTCGGTCGCGCTGGCAGTGAAAGCGATACGTGACGAATCGGCAATGCCGAACAGCCCGGCAGCTGCTTCCCGGGCATCGAAAACGATTCGTGCAGCCTCAAGAGCCCCACGATGGCCGCCACGGCCCGGACTGGCGGCAAGACAGCGCAGCGCCTGATCGGCCGCGGTGTAGACGGCTTCAGGCTTGGGATACGAGGTTGCAGCGTTGTCCAGATAAACGGTCATAGTCTGCAGACTGTCTCGGCAACCGTCAAGGCGGGGAAAATTCGCGGCCAGGAAATCCGGCGCTCCGGAAGATGAAATGCACAGGTGCAGATCGCAGATTTCGAGCGTTGCTGCCGGCTCCGCCGGAGACCGTCAGCCTGCCGCGAATGCATGCCGAAAGCTAGCATCGTTACTGAAGTTTGGCAACTGAAATTCTCCCCGCCCGAAGGTCGCTGAAGAACCCGGCCAGGCAGCAAAAACAATGATCATCCGCACCGGAAAACCTGGCCTGGCGGTGCATGGGTAAAAAATCAACGAAGCGGCCGCCCACGCCCTTGACAGCCACGACATCTTGTGGTTTAAATCCGTTACCCACGCAAAATATGGGACCCCTCTGGGAGAGCACGCACAACAAAACGTATCTTCAGTCATTTCGAACCGTTAACCCCCTATTCGCTACGAAGGAAACAGAACCATGAAGAATTCGGCAGCCGCGACCACTCTGACGACCGAGTCCCCCATCCCTCTTTCGAAGAACGCTGTCACCGTCCTTGAGCGCCGCTACCTCAAGCGCGACAGTCAGGGCAAACCGGTCGAGACCCCGGCCGACATGTTCCGGCGGGTGGCCGACACCATCGCCTCGGCCGAAGACCGGCTTGGTACCGGCAACGACGCCGGGGCGCTTTCCGACGAATTTTACCGGCTGATGACCAGCCTCGAGTTTCTGCCCAACTCTCCTACCCTGATGAACGCCGGCCGCGAACTCGGCCAGCTGTCGGCCTGCTTCGTGCTGCCGGTGGGCGACTCGCTGGCGGATATCTTCGAGGCGATCAAGCAGACGGCGCTGATCCACAAGAGCGGCGGCGGCACCGGCTTCTCCTTCTCGCGCATCCGTCCGGCCAACGACGTGGTCCGCTCGACCAGCGGCGTCTCGTCCGGCCCCCTCTCCTTCATGAAGGTTTTCGACGCCGCCACCGAGACGATCAAGCAGGGCGGCACCCGGCGCGGCGCCAACATGGGGATTCTGCGCATCGACCATCCCGACGTGATGGACTTCATCATGTCCAAGCGGGACCAGAACGTATTGACCAACTTCAACATCTCGGTCGGCCTCACCGAGGCCTTCATGCAGGCGGTGGAGAACGACGGCGAATACGACATCATCAACCCCCGCTGCCAGACGCCGGTGAAGAAGATGCCGGCGCGCAAGGTCTTCGAGCACATCGTCGACCTCGCCTGGACCAACGGCGAGCCGGGGATCATCTTCCTCGATCGCCTCAACCGCGACAATCCGACTCCGCACGTCGGCGAGATCGAGGCGACCAACCCCTGCGGCGAGCAGCCGTTGCTCCCCTTCGAGAGCTGCAACCTCGGCTCGATCAACCTGGTGAAGCTGGTGTCGGAGAAGGGCGAGCTCGACTGGGAGAAGCTCGGCCGCACGGTGCGCCTGGCCGCCCGCTTCCTCGACAACGTCATCGAGGTCAACAACTACCCGATCCCGCAAATCGACGAGATGACCCGCGCCAACCGCAAGATCGGCCTCGGCGTCATGGGCTGGGCCGACCTACTGATCCTCCTCGGCCTCGCCTACAACTCGGATGAGGCGGTCCAGCTCGGCGAGAAGGTGATGAAGTTCATCACCGACACCGCCCGCGAGGTCTCCCGCGAGCTCGCCGCCGAGCGCGGCGCCTTCCCCAACTTCAAGGGGAGCGTGTTCGACCAGAAGGGCGCCAAGGCCGTGCGCAACGCCACCAGCACGACCATCGCCCCGACCGGCACCATCTCGATCATCTCCAACAGCTCGAGCGGCATCGAGCCCCTCTTCGCCGTCTCTTATGTGCGCCAGGTGCTCGACAACGACATCCTCGTCGAGGTGCATCCCCTCTTCGAGAAGATCGCCCGCGAGCGCGGCTTCTACTCCCCCGAACTGATGAAGCTGATCGCCGAGCACGGCACCGTGCAGGACATCGCTGCCGTCCCTGAGGACGTGCGCCGCGTCTTCGTCACCGCCCACGACATCACCCCTGAAGACCACATCCGGATGCAGGCGGCCTTCCAGAAGTATACCGACAACGCGGTCTCCAAGACGGTCAACTTCTGCAACACCGCCACCAAGGAAGACGTCGCCACCGTCTACCGCCTCGCCTACCAGCAGGGATGCAAGGGGGTGACCATCTACCGCGACGGCAGCCGCGACATGCAGGTCCTCTCGGTGGCCAAGAAGGAGGAGAAAAAGGACGAGAAGGTCGTGCCGATGGAATCGCACAAGCAGGGGGTCAAGCGAGAGCGGCCGCGCGCCCTCAAGGGCGCCACCTATCAGATGGAGACCGGCTGCGGCCCCCTCTACGTCACCATCAACGAAGACAACCAGGGCCTTTTCGAGCTCTTCACCACCATGGGCAAGGCCGGCGGCTGCGCCGCCAGCCAGTGCGAGGCGATCGGCCGGCTGGTCTCCCTCGCCTGGAGAAGCGGCGTGCAGGCCCGGCAGGCGGTCAAGCAGATGATCGGCATCACCTGCCACAAGCCGGCCGGCTTCGGCGACAACCGCGTCACCAGCTGTGCCGACGCGGTGGCCAAGGCGATCCAGATGCACATGATGAACGACGAGGAGATCGCCCGCCACTCTCAGAACGGCGGCGCCTGCCCCGAATGCGGCGGGCCGGTGGAGCACGAGGGTGGATGCTGCGTCTGTCATGCCTGCGGGTATAGTGAGTGCGCGTAGGGTGAGTTGTTGAGACGCAGGGAGGGGAAACATTAAGGGAAACTGACAGCGGGGACATTCCGGAGCATTGGGGTGTCCCCGCTGTGTTATAGCCTTGGCACGGCCGCCAATCTCGCCAATGCGACTAATTTCAGTTGCACAGACAAGGGTGAACCTGCTAAGGTTTCGCCATGGAGGGGGGGAAATATGACCAAACGTGACAAGCTGGTGCAGCGCTTCTGCAATCAGCCAAAGGATTTCACTTGGCAGGAGTTGGAAACGATGCTGGCGGGATTCGGCTATCGACGTGCGGTTACAGGCAAGACCGGCGGTTCGCGCGTCAAGTTTCTGCACGACACGCGCCCGCCGCTGATTCTGCACAAGCCACATCCAACCAACATCCTCAAACGTTACCAACTGGAGCAAATCACAGAGGTACTTGCCGGCGAGGGTTTACTATGAAAGACATGATGCGCTATCGAAACTATTTCGGCTCGGTCCACTACAGTGACGAGGACCGCGTTTTCTTTGGCCGCGTCGAGTTCATCCGTGCCCTGGTGAGCTACGAAGGAACGGACGTCACCTCCCTGCGCCTCTCCTTCGAGGAGGCGGTCGACGACTACCTGGAGACCTGCAAGGCCGAAGGTGTCGCGCCGGAGAAGCCGTTCAAGGGATCCTTCAACGTCCGCGTCGGCGCAGCACTGCACCAGCGCATCGCCATTGCGGCGGCGCAGCGCGGAATGACGTTGAACAAGTACATCGTCGAGGTGCTGGAACGGGAGTCGGGCAAAAAGGTGCAGGTGTAAGGGGAGACCGCTGCAATGCCACACGATTGCCGAGGTCTTTCCCGAATATCTCGGCCAGGAGGCGCAGGTAGCTTTGCGCGCCTACCGCACACGCGAAAGCCTGACCCAGAAGGAGCTGGCGGCACGAACCGGCATCCCGCAGCATCACATCAGCGAGATGGAAAACGGCAAGCGCCCCATCGGCAAAGAGCGGGCACGAAAGCTGGCCGAGGCGTTGGGGGTGGGGGATTGGCGAATGCTGGTGAATTGAGGGAGCAACTGATGAACAAGCCCCTGGAATCCGACTGGAAGACCTTCCGCAAACGCGTCCCGGAGTGGCGGGAGCGCTATCTCGCCGGGCAGAACCGTCAGATCGCCGCCCTGTTCGCCGACGGAGAGAAAACGCCGACCGAGCAGTTCTGGGAAGCGGAAAAGAAAATCAATGCCGTGGGCCGGATTCTGGTCGACTGCCTCGACGGCCATTCCCGATCGAAGATGGAAATGCACCTGTGCCTGATGTATCGGCACAAGATGATCGGGGCTGTGGATCTGGAGGAGTTCAGTGGGGGGATCAAGGAGCGGATTCTGCTGATGGTTGGGGTTCTTTCCGGATAGATGAAGAGTACTCGGAGCCGGTGGGGCATGCAATTCCCCATTAGTCAAGCTTGACCCCCTGAGCCGTCCCGGCTCCAAATAACGGTAAACTCATTGTAACCATGGACTCGACCCTTCTCCTCCTGCTCCTCGGCGCCGTGCTGGCCCTCCTCGGCCTCGCCGGCCTGCTCCTGCCGGCACTCCCTGGGATGCCGCTCATTTTCGCCGGTCTTCTGGTCGCCGCCTGGGCCGAGAATTTCGTTTACGTCGGCTGGCGGACACTGACCGCCCTCGGTGGCCTCGCCCTCCTTGGAATGCTGGCCGATTTTCTCGCCGGCTCCCTTGGCGCCCGGCGGTTCGGCGCCTCCAGGCGGGCGGCAGTCGGGGCTGCCCTGGGCGCCGTGGTCGGGCTCTTTTTCGGCATTGCCGGCGTTCTGCTCGGCCCCTTCATCGGCGCCGTAGTCTGCGAGTTCACCGTCCGCAGCGACCTGCGCGCTTCCGGACGGGCAGGAATCGGCGCGGCCCTCGGCTTGGCCCTGGCTGTCGCCGCAAAGATGGCGCTCGCCTTTGCCATGATCGGCCTTTTCCTTGCCGTTCGCTTCATTTAACTCTGCGGGGTCGGACCAAGCCAAGTGCCTGCAATTAAAGAAAAGAACAAATTTTTGCCCTGCTTCGAGTCTTAAACCGACCTTTTCGGGCCTAAAATGGAACCCATGAACCCGCTCACCTTCACCCCCATCGGCACCATCCACTCCCCCTTCACCGACCCGGAGGGGATGCCGATCCAGCCCGCCGGAGCCCGGGAGGCGATCGGCACCGTGGTGATCGACCCTGCCTACGAGGCGGGGCTGCAGGACCTGCAAGGGTTCAGCCACATCTACCTCCTCTATCACTTCCACCGCGCCGCCCCGATGCGGCTCAGGGTCGTTCCCTTCCTCGACAGCCGGGAACATGGCATCTTCGCCACCCGCTCCCCCTCGCGACCGAGCCCGATCGGCCTCTCCATCGTCGAGTTGCTGGAGGTCCGGGGCAACCGCCTGACGGTGCGCGGCATCGATGTGCTGGACGGCACGCCCCTGCTCGACATCAAGCCGTACATCGAGGCCTTCGACCGGGTGGAGGGAAGCCGCAGCGGCTGGCTGGCATCCTCCCCCGAGGAGATCGTCCGTCAGCGTTCCGACAAGCGGTTTACTTAATCCATTCGGGCGAGAAGACCGGTATCGACCTGTTGCACCTGCATGAGTTCTACCCGCCCTGTCACTACGCCAAGGGAGACATCGCCCCGGCGCAGCAGCCCGAAGCGCGCCAGCCGATCATCGTCGACCTGCTCACCCCCGACTTCAACGACGCCGAAACCATCCGGCTGATGCTCAAGACCATTGCCGAAAGCATCGCCGCACGCCTCCACTTCCCCCTCAACAACATCT
>DATBML010000212.1:0-2690 GCA_036554885.1 Desulfuromonadales bacterium | reverse complement strand
TCCCGGAGACGGGCGTGATCCCGGCCGCCTTGAGATGCGGGTCGAGGGCTTCGCGGGCGATGAACAGGCGCAGGATCTCGCTGGTCCCCTCCCCGATCAGATAGAGTCGGGAATCGCGCAGCATCCGCTCGATGGGCATCCCCGCCTCGCCACGGGCGCGCAGGCTGTCGGCCGTCTCGTATCCGCGCCCGCCGCGCACCTGCAGGGCGGCATCGAGAGCTCCCCACGCGGCCTCGGTGCAGAAGAGCTTGGCCGCCGCCGCCTCCAGGCGGATGTCCATCCTTCCCTCATCGGCCAGAGTGGCACCCAGCCACGCGAGGCTGTCGACGGCAAAGGTGTCGGCGGCGATGCGGGCGATCTTGGCCGCCACCGCCTCGTGTTGCCCGATCGGCGCACCCCACTGGCGCCGCTCGTTCCCCCAACTGCGGCAGATGGCCAGCGACTGCTTCATCACCCCGCCGCAGAAGGCCGGGATCGACAGGCGTCCAATGTTGAGGGTACGCAGAGCCAGCCGCAGCCCCTCTCCAGGTCCGACCATTACGTTTTCTGCGGGAACTCTGACATTGTCGAAGGAGAGCTGGCCGTTCTGAATCCCTTTGAGCCCCATGAAATCGCACCGGTGCTCGATTTTCAGGCCGGGGGAATTCCCCTCGACGATAAAGGCGGTGATCTCGGGGCGCGCCGCCTCGGAGTCGTTGGTGCGCGCCGTCACCACCAGCAGTTCGGCGATCGGTCCGTTGGTGGTCCAGAGCTTTCGGCCGTTGATGCGCCAGGCGCAGCCGTCCTCGGCAAGGGTAGCGGTGGTGGTCATCTGCGAGGGGTCGGAGCCGGCCCCTGGCTCCGTCAGGGCGAAGGCGCTGATCGCGCCCGCCGCCAGACGCGGCAGGAACCTGCGCTTCTGCTCGTCGGTGCCGAACATCAATAACGGCTGTGCCACCCCGATGCTCTGATGCACCGACAGCAGCAGGGCGGAGGAGCCGCAGTGGCTGGCGACCAGGTGCAGGATGCGGTTGTAATTGACCTGAGAGAACCCCAGCCCCCCGTACTCCACGGGGATCTTGATGCCAAAGAGGCCGAGGTCCTTCAGTCCGTCGATCGCCGCACGGGGAATCTCCTTCTCCCGGTCGATCCGGTCCGCATCCACCTCCTCCCGCAGGAAGACGGCAAGCTTCGCCAGCACCGCGTCCCCAGCAGTCTTTTCGGCCGGGTCCTGCTCCGGCCAGGGGAAAAGGAGGTCGAACCGCAGCCGCCCCATGAACAGCTCACCGAGAACGCTCGGCCGTCGCCATTCGGCCTCTCTGGCGGCCTCGGCAACTGCCATGGCGCTTTTTTCGTCCGCACCCGCTTCGCGCATGATCCAGTCCTTTCCCAACGCACTCTTACATTAAAAGATAGCAGGGATTTGCCGAACCGCCTTCGGGAAACGGGGATTCGGGGCCATGAGGAATCAGCCCAGCCGACCAAATGTTCCCCCCTTCAACGATTACCGGCTTTATGCTATAAATGTTTGCGGCTTCGGCCGCCCATCTTTTTCTGGAGAAACATCCGTGACCTACTGGCTTCTTTACCTGGGCACCGGCGCTTTCGCCGGCGTTCTCGCAGGCCTCCTCGGGGTCGGCGGCGGGCTCATCATCGTCCCCCTGCTCACCTTCGTCTTCACCGCCCAGCACCTGCCGGACACCTGCATTCTCCACCTCGCCCTCGGCACCTCCCTGGCCAGCATCATGTTCACCTCGGTCTCCAGCTTCCGCGCCCACCATGCGCGGGGGGCCGTCAACTGGCAGGTGGTCAAAACCATCACGGTCGGCATAATGACCGGCACCCTCCTCGGCTCCTGGGTGGCGGCCCAGCTGACCACGAATTTTCTCAAGGGCTTTTTCATTGCCTTTCTCTACTATGTGGCCCTGCAGATGCTCCTCAACATCCGGCCGAAACCGTCACGCACCCTGCCGGGCAGCGGCGGCATGTTCGGCGTCGGCAATGTCATCGGCGGTGTCTCCAGTCTTGTGGGGATCGGCGGCGGCAGCCTTTCCGTTCCCTTCCTCACCTGGTGCAACCTGCCGATGCACAACGCCGTCGGCACCTCGGCCGCCATCGGCTTCCCCATCGCCGTCGCCGGAGCGGTCGGCTACGTACTGAACGGCCTGACGGCTGCTTCCCTTCCCGACTGGAGCCTCGGCTTCGTCTATCTGCCCGCCCTCGCCGGCGTCTCCCTGGCCAGCATCTTCACCGCTCCCATCGGCGCCAGGCTGGCGCACAGTCTGCCGGTGGGCCAGCTGAAAAGAATCTTCGCCCTCCTCCTCATCGCCATGGGGACGAAGCTGCTGACGGGTTTCCTGTAAGCGGCGCTGCAGCCGAATCACCCAACCTGCGGAACTGGAAGACATGAACGATTCGCGAACTGCGTGGAACAGTCGTTGGCGAGACAAGGCCGACGATTCCTGGGAGCCAGATCCCTGGCTGGTCAAAATCCGGCCCCTGCTGCCCGTAGGGCGGGCCCTAGACATCGCCAGCGGCAGGGGACGCAACTCTCTGTATCTGGCCGAGCTGGGGCTGTCCGTAACCGCCGTCGATGTCTCCGATGAGGCGCTGGCACAGCTCGGCCGCGAGGCGGCCCGCCGCCACTTGCCGGTAGAGACCCGGTGTGTCGATTTGGAAGCCAAACCACAGCTGCCGGGCGCAGACTTCGA
>DATBML010000176.1:0-4928 GCA_036554885.1 Desulfuromonadales bacterium | reverse complement strand
AGGAAGGTCGGGTCCTGCATGGCATCCCTGGCCAGGGGCTGCAGGGTTTCGAGGATGAAGGCTTTTTTCTCCTCGAGAGGGAGGGCCATGACGGATTCTTTCAATTTCTGTACGGTCATGCGAAATCTCCGATTTCGGGCTCGAGGCACAAGGCCCGAGGCTATAGGTTAAAGACAAAGGCGAGAGGCTAAAGGCCAGGGCAAAAGAGAAAAAGGGAGGAAATGGTTTCCCTCGTGCCTAGCGCCTCGTGCCTCGTGCCTGGTCGCCGAGGGCGACCCTGTACACGTCCTGGTACTCCCTCGCGAAATGGACGTCCAGCCCTTCCTTGAGGTAGTCGGGTAGTTCGGCGAAGTCCTTGCGGTTCGCCTCGGGGAAGATGAGGGTCTTGAGCCCCGCCCGGCGGGCGGCGATGGTCTTCTCCTTGACCCCGCCGATCGGCAGTACCCGGCCGGTAAGGGTCAGCTCGCCGGTCATCCCCAGGTTTCTGCGCACCGGCTGGCCGGTGATCATGGAGAGCAGGGCGGTGGTCATGGTGACGCCGGCCGAGGGACCGTCCTTGGGGGTGGCTCCGGCAGGCACATGCAGGTGGACGAAGTGGCTGTCGAAGTAGTCTTCAGCCGCGCCGTACTCCTTCAGGTGGGCCATGACAAAGGAATAGGCGATCTCGGAACTTTCGACCATGACGCTGCCGAGCTGGCCGGTCTGCTTGAAGCCTTTGGACTTGCTCGGCATGGCAGTCGCCTCGATCGGCAGCGTCGCTCCGCCCATGCTGGTCCAGGCCAGGCCGGTGACGACGCCGGGGACTCCCTCGAAGATCTCTTCGGGAGCGAAAAGCGGCTGTCCGAGGTACTCGGCCAGGTCCTTCTTGCCGACGACGATTTTTTCCGCCCGTCCCCCGGCGAATTCCCGGGCCGCCTTGCGCATGATCTTCTTGATGCGGTTCTCCAGGTTGCGCACCCCGGCTTCACGGGCGTAGCCGTCGACGATCGCCTCCAGGGCGTCCTTGCGGATCGTCACCTGCCCCTTGTCGATGCCGTGGTTCCTGAGCGCCTTGGGGATGAGGTAGCGGCGGGCGATCTCCACCTTCTCCTCGAGGATGTAGCCGGAGAGGCGGATGATCTCCATGCGGTCGAGCAGCGGCGCCGGGATGGTGTCGAGCTGGTTGGCGGTACAGACGAAGAGTACGTGCGAGAGGTCGAACGGGACGTCCAGATAGTGGTCGCGGAAGCTCGCGTTCTGCTCCGGGTCGAGGACCTCGAGCAGGGCCGAGGCCGGGTCGCCCTGGAAGGAGGCGCCGATCTTGTCGATCTCGTCGAGCATCAGCACGGGGTTGGCGCTGCCGGCGCTCTTCATTGCCTGCACGAACTTGCCGGGCATGGCGCCTATGTAGGTGCGTCGGTGCCCCTTGATCTCCGCCTCGTCGCGCATCCCGCCCAGAGAGAAGCGGTAGAAGGTGCGCCCGAGAGCGTCGGCGATGCTGTGGCCGATGGAGGTCTTGCCGACCCCGGGAGGGCCGACCAGGCAGAGGATGGAGCCGGAGATGTCCCCCTTCATCTTGCCGACGGCGATGAACTCGAGGATTCGCTCCTTGACGTCCTCCAGACCGTAGTGGTCGCGGTCGAGGACGCGCCGCGCTTTCTCCAGGTTGTAGGAGTCCCTGCTGAACTGGCCCCAGGGGAGGACGGTCAGCCAGTCGAGGTAATTGCGGCTGACGTTGTACTCGGGTGAGGCGGGCTCGAGCAGCCGCAACTTTTCCAGTTCCTCTTCGACCGTCTTCTGCGCCTCGTCATTCAGCTTGAGCTTCTTCAGGCGTTTCTCGAACTTCTCGATCTCGGCGGTCTTTCCTTCCTTTTCCAGCCCCAGCTCCTTCTTGATCGCCTTGAGCTGCTCCTTGAGAAAGAATTCACGCTGCTGCCTGCTGATCTTATCCTCGATCTGCTTCGTAATTTTTGACTGCAGGCGCGAGACCTCCAGCTCCTTCTTGAGAAGTACGAGGACTTTGTCGATACGTTTGCGGACGTCGAAGGTGGCGAGAATCTCCTGCAGTTCCTGGCCGTCGGCGCTGGTCAGATTGGCGGCGAAGTCGGCGAGCCGTCCCGGGTCATCCATGCTCGAGCGGCCGAGGAAGAGCTTGATTTCTTCCGAATAGAGGGGGTTGATCTGTACCAGTTCCTTGAGCGTGGCGATGATCGCCATCGAGTAGGCCTTGAGCTCGGGGTTGACCGAGAGCTCGGCGCCGAGGTGATAGCGCACCCGGGCAAACATCCCCTGGGGCGTCTCGGCCAACTCCTCGATGGTGAAGCGCTCCAGCGCATTGACCAGGAAATGGGCGGTCTCCTCGTCGAGATGGACCACTTTCAGAATCTTGCCGCCGACGCCGACCCGGTGCAGGTTGGCTGGTCCGTCCGGGGCATCGGGGTCGCGTGCCAGTACCAGCCCGAGGGCCTGGGAGGGGGTTTCCAGCGCCTGCTTGAGGGCGAGAATCTGGCCGCGGCCGCTCAGCGCCATCGGCAGCAGGGCGCCGGGAAAGGCCGGGCGGGGACGCAGGGGAATGATCGGCAGGCCGGCCGGCAGGACCTCGGCGGCGACCACCAGGCCGCCCGTCGGCTCCTGCTCAGCGCCCTGGGCGCTGCTGACTTCGGTTTCGACAATCTTGTCCTGCTCTTCGTTCATGCGGAAAACTCCATGGCCCTACTTGTTGTCGCCCGGAAACGTAATCATCCGGGCGGCAAATGTCAATCGTCAGATTGCGCAGTGGGCGCATTTCTCTGCCGGGAGAAAAATCCAGCGGGTCGCAGGCAGGGTGTTGAGAGGGGGGCGGCAGGCAGAAGGGGCAAGTCCCTGCCTGCCCAGGGCCGCCACAGGGGGCCGCCCCTACTGGACGGCCACCTGCGTCAGCGGGCCGGTGAGCCGCAGGCGGTAGGAACCGTCGGGTTCGGCCTGGGCGAAGAGTTCGAGCAGGTCGGCGAACGAACGGTCGAGCTGGCGGCCGGGGCGCAGCACCAGGTTGAGGTTCAGCCGGCTTCTGGTGAGCAGCTCGGCGAGCATGACGGTCCCCTCGCCCGTTACTTCCAGGCTGCCGCCGTTTGCGGTCAGCCGCTCGATCTTGAGAGCGTTGCCGCGCCCGCTTCCCACCAGGGAGACTGCCCCCAGAGGGAGGGTGTCGCTCGTCAGGCCGAGCGAGGAGAGGCCGCCGAGCTCGAGCCTGTCGAAGCTCAGATTGAGGCGGTTTTCACTGGTGGGCTGCAGCGGCCAGGCCCCGGTAACTTCACCTTTGCCGAGCTGACCGGTCAGCAGGAGGGGGACGTCGGCGCCCACCGGGGCGGAAAAGGAAAGCCGCTGCAATCTGGCTTCAATGCTGCCGTTTTTCCATAGGCTCCCCTCGATCTGGCCGCTCAGGACTTCAGCCTGGAAAGCCAGGCCGGGATTGCGGCTGATCAGGGTTCGCCAGCGGGGGGTCAGCGCCAGGGCTGTCACGGTGAAATCGGCCGGCGGGCTGCCGGCCGCCGGTTTCCGGGCTGACAGGTGTATTCCCTTCGCCTGCAGCCCCAGGGGGAAGAGGAGCGAAACCTCTTCGATCCGGGCGTCCAGCGGAGTCCGGGCGGAAATTTCCAGTTCGAGACGCTGCTGCAGGGCACTGGCGGGAAAAAAGAGGTAAAACCCGGCGATGATGCCGGTCAGCAACAAGGCCAGGGCGCCGAGGTAGAAGCGGAAACCCTGACCTCGGAACGGGGCCGCGGGAGCCCTTCTTTTTTTCCAGAAGTCGGCAAGACGCGGAATCTTCATCTGGTTCTCCCGAAGGCGGCGACGGTCATGGTGGCATCGAAAAGCGTTCGATCGTCGAAGCGGGTCTTGAGCCGCAGATTCTTCACCTGCAACAGGGCATCGGCCGTTTCGACGACATAGAGCAGTCGGACCACCTGGTCGAGGCGGATTTTTTCCAGGCGAACTTCCACCGACTCTTCGCGCAGGTTCTCCCGGGGAGCGGGGGGCTGCGGACGCATGGAGACGAGGTTCTCCTTGGCTGCGATCTGACCGACCATCCCTTCCACAAAGGGGAAAAGAGAAAAGGCACCATCCTTGTCGAGCCGGGCTTCGGCCGCGATCTGTCTTTGCTGCAGTACCAGGAATTCCCGGCGCAGCGACTCGACCTCCCGGATCTGCCGCTGGCGGGCGGTGATTTTAGCGTCCAGTTGCGACATCGCGCTCCGGTAGGGGGCGATCACCCCCAGGTATATAATCGTCGCCAGCACCGCGACGGCGCCCACGGCGACCGCTACCTGCTCCCTGCGGCTGAGTTGCGCGATCATTGACTCTTCTCCTCGCTGAAGGGCAGGTTCAGGCGGAAATCGACGCGGCTGCCGTCGAGGCTCATCTTGGAGTCGGCGATCTGGGGAATGCCGAACGCAGGTGACTGCTCCAGGGCCTTGGACAGGCGATTGACCGCATCGAAGGACGCCGTCGACCCTTCGAAAATGACCGTCTCGGGAGTGTAGTTGAGCTCCCGGATATCCACGACCAGATCCTGGGGCAGGCGCTCGGAAATCTCGCGGAGCACCGAAAGGGCCGAGCGGCTGCTGTCGGCGCCGTAGAGCTTGATCTTCTTTTGCAGTTCATTGATCTTGCCGCGCATCTGCAGCGGGACATCGACGATGGCCGGCTCGCCGGGGAACGTCTCCCGGAAGGCCCGGACCATCTCCTGGTGCAGCGCTTCCGCCCGCCGCGCCTTGCCGGCGTAGTTGAGCCAGGCGGCGCCGCCGAGGGCCGCGCCGCAGAGGGCAAGCAGGATGCCGGCGGCGATCAGCCCCCGTTTCAGAGCCAGCCATTCGCTCTTCGGCGCGAAGGGGCCTTGCCGGAAGTTGAAGCTTTTGCCGCGTTCGGTTGACGACGCCCGCAGGGCAAGGGCGACCGCCGGCAGGAACTCCCGC
>DATBML010000145.1:0-3439 GCA_036554885.1 Desulfuromonadales bacterium | reverse complement strand
AAGAAGATCACCGAAGCGAAGACCAGGGCCGAACTGAACGCCACCCGCAACCGGATCCGGTCGATGGCGCTGATTCACGCGAAACTCTATCAGTCGCAAAATCTTTCGCAGATCAATTTTGCCGAGTACATCGAGGAATTTTCCCGGCAACTGCGCAGCCTCTACAACGTCAACCCGAACAGGGTGAAGCTGGTGCTCGACATCGATGCGGTTTATCTCGATGTAGACGTGGCAATTCCCTGTGGCATGATCGTCAATGAGTTGTTGACCAATGCCCTCAAATATGCGTTTCCGGAGCAGCGGAGCGGGGAAATCCGGGTCGTGCTCCGCGCCGAGGCCGCAGCGACCGTGCTGTCGGTTGAGGACAACGGGGTCGGCCTGTCGTCGGAGATCGACCTGGCGGAGGTCGATACTCTGGGCCTGCAACTGGTTCGCGGCCTGGCTCAGCAGCTCAACGGGACCGTGACGATAGAGCAAAACGGCGGCACCCGAGTGGTCATCCGTTGTCCGGCCGCCGGCAGCGGCCAGCAAAAGTAGGTATAGCCCTCATAGGGGCTGCGCGAGCATCGTTTCCGGTCGAAAACGTGGAGGAGCAGGCGAATGAATGCTGCCAACATTCTGGTAGTCGAAGACGAAAGCATTGTTGCCATGGATATCCGCAACTGCCTGGCCGGCCACGGCTACCACGTGCTGGGGTGTGTACCCTCGGGTGAAGAGGCGATTGCCAGGGTCGCGGAAAGTCGGCCCGACCTGGTGCTGATGGATATCCGTCTGCAGGGCGAAATGAACGGCATCGAGGCGGCACGGCAAATCATGGAGTCGTTTCAGGTGCCGTCGCTCTTTCTGACCTCTTACGTCGATCGTGAGATGCTGGCACAGGCCAAAGGGCTCAATGCCGTCGGCTACGTGCTCAAACCGTTTGAAGACCGGGAATTGGGCGTCGCCGTGGAGATGGCCCTGCATCGCTGGCAGGTGGAAGCGGGACTGCGCCAGGCTCTCCGGCTGGCGACCGGCGACAAGGACCTGGCTGCGGTCCCGGCCGCCGAGGCGGAGGTCCCCGTGCTGCAGATCCGAAGCCTGGGAAAGCTGGAATTTCTGGTGGGCGATCGGATCGTGGCCAGAGCCGAGGATATGAGCCGTTCGTTGCGCAACCTTCTCGGCCTGCTGATGACCTCGCCGCAGATGCGGGTCGGCAAAGACGATATTCAACTGGCCCTGTGGCCGGAAAGCTCTCCGGAGAAAGCGCGGTCGAGTTTCGACTCGCTGCTGCTGCGGCTGCGAAAAACCGTAGAAAGCATCCTGCAGCCGCAGCCGATCTCCAACTATATCGTTTTGCAGAGAGGCATCCTCTGTCTGAATAACTGCCAGGTCGATGCCGTCGAGTTTCTGCTCGCCGCCCGTCGAGGCCTGGAGTCGATGAAGAAGCATCCGGCGGCGGCCAGGGCAGCGTTTGCCGAAGCCCTGCAGTGGTGGGGCGGACCTTTTGTGCCCGGGGCCTCGGAAATTGAACGGCTGCACGATTTCAAGGAAAAACTCGATCATCTTTATGTCGAGGTCGTTCTCGGCTGGAGCGAACTTCTCCTGGCCGAAGGTGAATATGAAAAGGCCAGTCGGATTCTCTCCCAGGCCCTTCCCATTGATCGAACCAACGACGATCTGGTACGGGCTCTCCATCAAAGCTACCTGGCGGCGGCCAACCTCGCCAAGGCCGGTGAAGTAGTCAAGCAATACGAAGAGGCCCTCTGCCGGGCCGGCTTCAGCCCAAAGGAAATCCGGGATATCCTGAAAAATTTCCATCCCCGGGATTGATTCGCGGCCTTTTCCGCTCCACCCCGTTTGGTTGCCTGGCTGCCGCTTTGCCTTCGCCAGTGGCGCCAGCCCCTTGTCGTTCCCGGTCTGTAAAAATATAAGATATTTGTAAGGCGGACTGTGCTAAATGAAACAGTATCGGCCTGCCTCTGGCTCGGACCGATAGCTGCTCGACCTCCTGTGGCGGCGAGAGAGCCGGACTTCGCAGAAGTCGCGGAAAGTCCTTACAAAGGGAATGCTATGCATGATACCTGTGAATACATAAATCATTGCGGTTTCTTCCGCAAATACGGCGAGCGCAGGAGCAACGTCTGGCGAGGATTGGTAGGTTTCTATTGTCAGGGAAGAGGATTCAGTCTCTGTGAACGAAGAAACAATTACCTGAACAACGTCACTCAAATCAGTGATGACATCCTGCCTTCCGGGCAGGAAGTATCGAAAGCGTTCCTGGCGCTTAAATGATGGAAAAGGGCATCGATGGTGATTGGCTTTTCGGCCATCCGGGAACCGGCGATTGAAGATTTATCGGAGAGAGAGGGGAGATGCCGATGCAGCGAATCGTGGTGATCGACGACTGCAAGCTGACTCTGGCCATCGCCAGGGACATCCTGGAAGAGGCGGGTTACGAAGTCTTTACCGCCGAGTCGGGGATAGACGCCAACGGCATCATCTACGGGTCAGCGCGGCCGGATCTGATCCTGCTCGACGTGGAAATGCCCATGCTGCGAGGGGACCGCAAGGTGCAGTTGCTCAAGAGGTCCGAAAGCTCACGCGACATACCGGTCGTTCTCATCTCCCATCGTCCGGCGGCGGACCTGGCTGAACTGGCCCGCGCCTGCGGCGCCGACAGTTATCTCGTCAAGCCGCTGCGCAAGGACTCCCTTCTCGAACACGTTTCCCGGTTCGTTCCGGCCCCCCACTAATGACCGTACGGATTTGACGATGTCCACCCGCCAGCCAGACCAACGTGCACCGCGCGCCGACTGCGAAGGGGACGATCTCGCCCTCTGGCGGGCACGGTTGGCCCATACCCAGAGGCTCGCCGGTCTCGGCTGCTGGGAATGGGACCCGGAAGCTGACACTCTCTGGTGGTCGCTGGAGGTCTTCCGGATTCTCGGCCAGGAGGAGAGCCGCTTCGAGCCTTCCTATTCCGGATTTCTTTCCGTTATTCATCCCGACGACCGCGCGACCTTCGGTGCCGCCCTGCGGGGGGCACTGGCGCAGCGTCTTCCCCTGAACATTGAATACCGCATCGTGCGGCCCGACGGACGCCTGCGCTTCGTCCATACCCAGGGGGAGCTGGCCTCGCTCGGCGCCGGCCGGCCGACGGTCATGTTCGGCACCATCCAGGACGTCAGCGAGCGCCGGGAGACGGAAAATCGCCTGTATCTGCTCAAGGAGGCGGTCGAGTGCCTGCCGATCGGCATCACCATCACCGGCGTCGACGGCAAGATCCTTTATACCAATCCCGCCGAGGCGCAAATCCACGGCTATACGGTCGAGGAACTGCTGCACCGCGAAGCCGTCAAGCTGGCCCCTGCCCGCCTGCATACCCCCATGCCCCCGGAAAAAATCGAGAAGATAGGCCTGTGGCGGCGGGAGACGGTGAACAGCCGCAAAACCGGTGAGG
>DATBML010000135.1:0-8761 GCA_036554885.1 Desulfuromonadales bacterium | reverse complement strand
CATCAGGCGGCAGAAATCGACCGGCGCCGCCAGTTCGTGCCGGTGTCCGTCAAGGTGGATGGCGAGGACCTTGCCGCAGAGCCGGTGTTGATCGAAGCGCCTCTTCAGGGAACGGCAGCGGCATTCAATCCGGACCGGAGAGGCGGCAACCAGCGGCAGCCCACCAAGTTCTCCGGTGAGAACCGACAGCGGCGACCTTCCGGATGTGGCGATGTCCGCCCCCCGGCCCGGCCATATCCGGCCGGCCAAGGCCTGCAGAAGTTCCTCATTGGGCAGGTTGACGAAGAACAGATCATCCGCACGGAGCATCTCCCGGTCGCCTCCCCCTGGCCGAAAACAGACGGTAAGCAGAGGAGGATTGTCACAAACCACCCCCAACCAGCCAACTGGGTGAACCCACCCCTTTCCGCCGGGAGCGAGGAAAGTCACCAGCGCCGATGGTACCGGCAAAAACGACAGACCCAAAACCGGGGAATACTGCGGCATCGAATCCTCCAGTAACAGATAAATGAACCTGTTTCATTTAACCATCGAACAGGCAATTTACAAGCCGGGCGGCCGATTTAATTCTTGACACAAATGATAAACTTTATTAATACTCATATGAACATTGTCTGGAGGACAAAACATTATGAAACTCTCGACTAAAAGCCGCTACGGACTTCGTGCGCTTTTCGACATGGCCTATCATGCGGGAACGCTTCCTGCACAGATCAAGGATATTTCGCGCCGGCAGGCCATCTCGCCCCGCTACCTCGAGCAGATTTTCCAGGATCTGAAGAAAGCCGGCCTGCTCAAGAGCCGCCGCGGCCCGCAGGGAGGTTATTATCTGGCCAGGCAACCCCATGAGATAACGGTGCGTGACATCATCGTGGCTGCAGAAGGGGAGATGGCCCTGGTCGACTGCACCAAGGAGACCAAAAACCGCAAGAAGCAATGTGAATTCGACAACCTGTGTGTCACCCAGATCGTCTGGACGGAAGCGACCCGGCGTCTCAACGATTATTTCCAGTCCGTCACCCTCAAGGATCTCTGCGAGGAAGGCAAGCGCCTCGGATTGGAGAAGGAACTCGACCACCGCTTCATGTATTTTATCTAGGAGCCCCCATGCCAACCGTCATCAGCAGCAACCCCCTCGGGCAGATTGGCAACACCCCCCTGGTGCGTCTCAACAAGCTGGCGAGCCCGGAATGGGCAGCGGTCTGGGGAAAAATGGAAGGGACCAATCCGGGCGGCAGCGTCAAGGACCGCATCGCCCTGGCGATGATCGACCAGGCCGAAAAGGACGGCTGTATCCGGCCGGGCGACACCATCGTCGAGCCGACCAGCGGCAATACCGGCAGCGGCCTCTCCCTGGTCAGTGCCGTGCGCGGCTACCGGCTGATTCTGACCATGCCCGACACGATGAGTATCGAACGCCGCCGCCTGCTCGGCGCCTATGGAGCGGAGTTGATCCTGACGCCTGGAGCCCTCGGCATGCGCGGCGCCATCGACAAGGCAGAGGAGATCGCCCGCAGCAAAAAATGTTTCATGCCGCAGCAGTTCAAGAACCCGGCCAATCCCCGCAGCCATGAACAGACCACCGGTCCGGAGATTATCCAGGCCCTGGACGGCAAGGTCGACGCCTTCGTGGCCGGTGTCGGTACGGGCGGGACGATCACCGGCGTCGGCCACGCCCTGCGCCGCCACAATCCGCAGGCACTGGTCGTCGCCGTCGAACCCACCGATTCACCGGTCCTCTCCGGCGGTGGACCCGGCCCGCACAAGATCCAGGGAATCGGTGCCGGTTTTGTCCCCGACATCCTCGACACCAAGGTTTACCAGGAAGTCCTCACGGTCGGCAACGACGACGCCATGCAGACGGCCTACCGGCTCGCCCGCGAAGAAGGGGTCTTTGTTGGCATCTCCTCCGGCGCCAATGTCTTTGCCGCCCTGCAGATTGCCCGCCGGCTAGGCCCCGGAAAAAACGTTGTGACCATGCTCTGCGATACCGGCGAACGCTACCTCTCGACCGGCATTTTCGACTAAGTGGTCGCTCGTTTACCGGACCTGTTTGCCGAATGCGGGAGTGTGCAGCTTCAATTTGAGGAAGTATTTGTCTGTCATGTCGCTTGACCAGAAGTACCAGAAACTTCAGAGCCAACTGCTGGAGATGGAGCAAGTGGTGATCGCCTTCTCAGGAGGGGTCGACTCCACTTTTCTGCTGCGTGTTGCCCGCGATGTGCTCGGGGCCGAAAACGTGGTCGCCTTGACCGCCACCTCGCCGACCTACCCCCAGTACGAGTTCGACGAGAGCCGGGAACTGGCCGTCTCGATCGGCGTCCGCCAGATCGTGGTCGAGAGCAACGAGCTGGAAATCCCTGGCTTTGCCGACAACGATCTCCGGCGCTGTTATTACTGCAAGCACGAACTGTTCAGCATCTGTCGGCAGCAGGCCCGGGAACTCGGTTTCGCTTTTATCCTCGACGGCGCCAATGCCGACGACCTCGCCGACTATCGTCCCGGCCGCGAAGCCGCCTGTGAACTGGCCGTGCGCTCCCCCCTGCTGGAGGCCGGCCTGAGCAAGGACGAAATCCGCGAACTGAGCCGAAGGCTCAACCTGCCGACCTGGCAGAAGCAACCCTTTGCCTGTCTCTCCTCCCGCTTTCCCTACGGCACCGAGATCACCCCGGAACGGCTTGCCCAGGTCGACCGCTGCGAAACCTTCCTGCGTAACCACGGGTTTCGCAACTATCGGGTCCGCTACCACGGCGATACAGCCCGCATCGAAGTGGCGGAAGAGGAAATTCCCCGTCTGCTCGACGAGGAACTGCGACAGGCCGTCGTACGGGAATTCAAGGCCGCCGGCTTCACCTACGTCGCCCTCGATCTTCAGGGCTACCGGACCGGGAGCATGAACGAAGTCAAACCATAAGATCGTCCCTGGTCCAAGGTCCCGGGTCCAAAGTCAAAAAGGCGGGGAAGGTCCCCAAGGCCTTGGATCGTTGGACCCGGGACGCGTGACCCATGACATTTGACTGAATCAGGAGGAAGCATGAACCGCAACAGCGCCCTGCTGGCCGTCTGCTTCACCGCCGGCGTCCTTGGTGCCCTGGCCAATAGCCTGGCCGCCTGGATCGGCGGACTTCTGGGCGTCACGGCGCTGGCGGGGGTCAACCTCGCTCCGGCCCTGACGGCCGCTTGGCTTTATCCCCGTCTCGTCTGGGGAGGGATCTGGGGCCTCGTCTACTTCCTCACCGTCAAGTCGCCACGCCAACGGCGGCAATGGGTCCGCAAAGGGCTGTGGGTCAGCCTGCTTCCCACCGCGGCTCAACTCTTCTACTTCTTCCCCTACCATACCTCGTTCGGGCCGATGGGCATTGGGCTCGGAGATCTCACCGCCCTTTTCGTCGTCATCTTCAACCTGGTCTGGGGCTTTTTCACCGGATTCTTCACCCGTCTGCTCTGGGGTCGGGGGTGATCCTACCGTCTATCCTGACTCGATGCTTCTGCCGGGTATTATTCCTCACCCTGCTCCTGCTGGCGGTCGCAGCGGGTACCGGGGCCGGCGAACTGCGCGGCCGGGTCGAATGGATCTACGACGGCGATACGATCAAGGTGGCGGGAGTCGGCAAGGTGCGGTTGCTCGGCATCGACACCCCGGAGCGCGAGGAGAGTGACAAGGATCGCTTCTTCATTAAACTGGGTGGCAACGGCAAAACACTCCGCCGGATCGCCGGCGAAGCCCTGCGGTTCAACATTGCAACGATCAAGGGGAAGGATGTCCGACTGACACTCGACCACGAAAAACGGGATGCATACGGTCGGCTGCTCGCCTACGTCACCCTCCCCGATGGCCGCCTGCTCAACCGCCTGTTGCTGGAGAAGGGGTACGCCGTGGTGTACCGCCGCTTCGATTTCCGTTTGAAGGAGGATTTTCTGGCAGCCGAGGCCGAAGCTCGGCATAGGAAAGTCGGGCTTTGGGCGAGGTAGGACGAATACTCCCCAGGCCAGTCCCGGACTCAAGACCAGGCGTTGTAGGATTGCAGGCTTCCCTTCGCCGATCGGCTGCATCCAATGATTCGAAACAACTTGTTGAACACATTACTCACCCTCGCAAACAGAATCCAAGATATCTTGAATTCCAAGGGCGGTTCATATTCGCATCGGTATTTATCTCCACACTGAACGTGACACCTAATCCGCCAGTGGATCTTCACCCTCCTGCCAGGTCGCCAGATATTTTTCCAACAGATGAAAATCCTCCCCCTTATGTTCGGTAAGGGTGACGTACATGTGTTCCTTGGGAATATGAAAGGCTTTATGCAGCAGGTCCATGAATCCAAGGGTCAACGTTCTGCGTTGCTGTATGGTGCGGCCCTCTCTGATATCCGCATTGACCACGGCAATCCCTTTTCCCGGGTCCTTGACCCTGCCGATGGACAAATTGTGGGTACCGAACTCACGGATCGAGATACTGATATGGTCGGTACCGGTATCCATCACCTCCGAAAACAGCAATCTCACCTCTTCGGCAAAAGAGATCTTTTCAGCGTCTTCCAGGCTCCGGTTTATTTCAAACTGTAAATGCGGCATAACGCCTCCCGGGCAAATGGTTGAAGTCTATTCGCGTGGTCACCTGCACTAGCACCTCACAAAGCCCTTCTCCGAATACTAATGCGCCTCCTTGCTCAGTTGCCGCTCGCGCAGGTCGTCCTTGGTCCAGGTATAGGGAAGGTCGATAATCGTCCCGGGCGGCTGGACTTCGGCGGCGTGGCGCAGGCAATCGCGGAGAATCGCCGCGTGGGTCGCCGCATCGCCTACGTCCCCGAGAGTCAGGCCGAAGGGATGCTGCACGTAGAGGGCCTTTGACGGCTTTACAAGCTGCGTCATCTCCTTGACCAGGGTCAGTGAGACGGTAGCGATTCCCATCTGGTCCAGAACACGCTGAATCAGTCCCACGGACTGACTGCACACCGGTCACGACGGCACCAGCAGGGCCAAATCCACCTGATCCCTGATCAATTCGGCTCCGACCTGGGGAGCGACCTTCGCCAGCAGTCGTTCGGTCTGGGGGATAAAACCCATGAAGGAAAAATGCCGGGGAGCGGCAGTGCCAATCTCTCCCTGCTGCTGGAAACGGTTGAGCAGAGCCAGGGGGAAGACGCAATCGAGATCCTGCAGGGCCCGCCGGGTGTTGTACCCCGGGTGAGACAGGGCGATCTCCGCAATGGGTGTTTCGTTGGGGATGGTGCGGAAGGAGTCGTCACCCGTGGGACTTTTCGTGGCGAACGGCTGCTGGCTGCCGCGCAGGTAGGCGCCGGCGGTGGCGACCAGGGCAACCCGGCACTGCGTAACCGGTTTTGGGAGCGGGACCGGCTGCGTCGGCTGGTCGAAGCGGGTCCAGTCGAAATCCGGCAAAACCTTCTTGCGGATGAACTCTTTTTCAACCTGTGTGAAGTCCATGGTTCACCTCCCGGGGGAAAATGTTTGGAGAAGGCCGTCAAACGACAACGCAGCGAATGCCCCCTTCCTTGAGACCGGGGCGGAAACAGCCGTTGCAGGAGATGCAGGTGGCACTGTGCGAGGGGTCCGCCTGCCACCGGCGAACCAGATCCGGCTCCCGGATAAAGGGACGGGAAAGGGCGACGAAATCCGCACCGCCACTTGCCAGCAGGTTTTCGCCGACCGCCGGCGAGCGGATGCCGCCGACCACCATGACCGGCACTCCAACCTTGGTCTTGATGCATCTGGCGAAATGAGCGTTGTAGGCTTCCTTCTCCGGCGAGTCGATCTGCCGGCGGACCGGCCCTTCGTCGCCCGAAGCTGCTGTTCCCGAACTGACCTCGATGGCGTCGATGCCCCATCCCGCGAGATCCCGGGCGACCGTGACAGCCTCTTCCAGAACAAATCCCGACGGCAGGTTGTCGGCGGCCGTAAGCTTGATCGTCACGGGATAGTCGGGACCGACTTCGGCGCGGACGGCGTGGTAGACCTCACGGAGAAAGCGCGTCCGGTTTTCCAGAGAACCGCCGTAGGCATCCTGCCGCAGGTTGGTCAACGGCGAGAGGAACTGGTTGATCAGATAGCCGTGAGCTCCGTGGAGCTGGACTCCGTCGAACCCGGCCAGCCTGGCTCTGCCTGATGCTGCCGCGAAGGCGGCCACGACCTCCCGGATATCCTGCGGGGTCATGGCACGGGGCGGAGCGGGAAAATTTGCTTTTACTGCCGATGGTGCCAACGGCCGGTCTCCGGCCGCCAGGCCGCCGGCATGCACCAGTTGACAGAAGATGCGACCGCCCTCGCGGTGAACCGCCTCCGTCAGGCGTTTCATTGCCGGAATTTGTTCCTCGTTATCAAGGCCCATCTTCCCCGGCATCTGGATGCCGTCGGCGCGCACATAAGTATAGCCGGTGACGATTAGTCCGACACCTCCGCGGACGAGGTCACGATACAAATCGATCAGGCGTTTCGTGGGTATTCCATGCTGGTCGCACATCCCTTCCCAAGTGGCGCTGCGGACGATGCGGTTTTTCAGGGTGAGCCCGTTAATCGTGCCTTGCTCGAACAATTTCATTCTCGTGCCTCCCGCATGCAGGGCAGATGAACTGCCGTGCGAAAATCAGAAATCGATGTCCACTTCCAGGGAATCGAGAAACTTGTTGAACGAGGTAAACAGCTCCATCACGCCGAGGGCCTCCACAATTTCGGCAGCGGTGGTGCCGGTCCGGCGAAGCGCCTCGAATACCTCATCGGGAATACGCAGCGGCTCCCGATTGGCCTTGCGGGCAAAATTGATCAGGGCTTTTTCCTTGGCGGAGAAATCCGATTTGTCCAGGTCCTCCTCGATGGCGGCAATTTCTTCCTCCGTCACGCCGATCGCGCGCAGTGCGCCCGTGTGCGCCGCCACGCAGTAGGAACAGCTATTGTCCCTGGAGACCAGGACGGCGATGGTCTCTTTGGCCTTGCGGCGCAGACTCCCCTCCATCATCACAGCCTTGACTTTGTTCCAGTTGGCTTGCAGCAGGGGCGGGTGATTGGCATAGGTGCTGAACAGGTTCGGTACCCTGCCGAAGGCGCCCTCGATTTCCTGGAAGATGGTGGCTACGTTTTGGGTTTGCGGTGCAGCGGGAAGAATACGGGCCATGATGTTACCTCCTTTGTCATAAACCGACCGGTTGGTCTATTTTGTTGGTAAATTTTTTTAGCAGGCCAATTGCAGAAACACCTTCAGGGTATCGAAGCAGCTCCGCAGGGGCTTTTCCTCTTTCCTGAGTCGTGCAAGCATGATCCCCCCTTCAAGGGTCATCACGACATGCTCGGCCAGGGTAGCGGCCGGGATGTCTCGCCGCACCTGCCCGGCATCCTGGGCAGCGGCGATAAAACCTTCGAGCCTGGCGGCCATGTCGGTAAAAAACCGGTCCACGAACTCGGCATAGCGCTTATCGCCGTCGCTCATTTCGAGAGCCGTATTGCCGAAGATGCAGCCGCCGACAAACCCCGACCGGCGGTGCGAAGAGATCACGGCGTCAAAGAAGTTGCTCAGACATTCTCCGGGAGTGTCGCCGATGAGAGCGCTGTCGAAAAACCCCATGAGCCGGTCGCGGGAACGCTCCAGGACGGCCAGGCCAAGTTCATCTTTTCCCGGAAAATGAAAGTAGAGGCTGCCCTTCTTGACTCCGGTCGCCGCCATGAGATCACTGACACTGGTCCCTGTGAACCCCTTGCGACGGATAAGCCGTGCCGCTTCAGTGACAAGCCGTTCTCTAGTTAATTCGCCTTTGCTCGCCATGGATGCCCCCTCGACAAAAACCGACCGTTTGGTCAAATATACTCCTTATTGAGAATCTGTCAAGAATATATTCTCAGTTGTCATGAGTCCTACAAATCTCGATTGACAGAACTCCTTGCGTTGAGGATCCCTTTCCTTCCTATAGTAAATGCACCCCGCCCCTATTTTCCCAACTTCTGCCTGACGAAATTCAGCGTCCCCCCGGCAATCAGGTGCTGGCGCTGCCGGTCGGAAACCTCCAGCAGGGTGATGACGGTCTGGCCGTCGACTTCGACCGGGATCTCTACATCCCCGGCCTTGAGGTGTTTCCGGACGGCCGGAAAAACCACCTTGTTCCCTTTTTCGAACAGCCGGTAATCGTCCGGGTTCTTGAAGGTCAGTGGCAGGATGCCGAAGTTGCAGAGATTGGCTTTGTGGATGCGGGCGAAGCTCTTGACGATCTTGGCCCGTACGCCGAGATGGCGGGGGGCGATGGCGGCGTGCTCGCGGCTGGAGCCCTGTCCATAGTTTTCGCCGCCGATGATGACCGCGTTCCCCGTTTCCCTGCATTTCTTGTGAAAATCGGGATTGATCTGGTAGTAGACGAACTCGCTGATTGCCTCGATATTGGAACGCAGCGGCAACACCTTGTTGCCGGCCGGCATGATGGTGTCGGTGGAAATGTTGTCCTCCACCTTGAGGACCACCTCAGCCGAAAGGCTCTCCGGGAGCGGCTCGAAGTGCGGGAACGGCTTGATGAACGGTCCGCGCACGATCTCGGTCCGCCGCAGTTCGTCAGAAGGAAAGATGATCGACGAATCGTCCACCAGGTACCTCTCGGGGTCCTGGATGCGCGGGTAGGCCATCTCCTTTCCGAGCTCGCGAGGATCGGTGATCACCCCCTTGAGCGCAGCGGCGGCAGCGGTCTCCGGCGAGCAGAGGTAAACCTTGTCGTCCTTGGTCCCGGAGCGTCCCGGAAAGTTGCGCGGGAACGTGCGCAGGGATACCTGC